>JBQTHY010000174.1:0-9932 GCA_052389395.1 Nitrospiraceae bacterium
TTTGCTTCTCCAAAGTGATAAATCTCAATGCCTTTCACCTGTCGGGATGGGTGCGAATTTACGTGAATTGAGACGAAGAGATCGGCTTGGTTGCTGTTGGCAAATTTAGCGCGGTCTTCCAGCTCAACGAAGACGTCGCTTTCTCGAGTCATGAGCACGCGTACCCCAGGCTGTTTTCTGAGGAGCTCACGGAGTCCTAATCCGACCTTCAGCGTGATGTCCTTCTCTTCCGTAAAACGCAGACCGCGTGCCCCGGAATCTCTCCCCCCGTGACCGGGATCGATCACAATGGTCTTGTATCCTTTGCCCGGCGGCGCCGTTGGTTGAATCGCAGGAGGGCTCGGGATCGGAAGAGGCTCCTGTGTTTCGGACGTCCGGGCGCGGCCCTGTTCAACCGGAGGGGTGACGTCCACAACCAGGCGAGGAGGATTTGAGAGCGTGAAGTGCCTATATGAGCGAAACGCCCCGGTCGGGAGCGATACGGCGACGGCGTGGGTCGTCGTATAAGTAACCCTGAACGGAGGGGGCACTGTACCGTTGGCCGCCTTGGCCCGTGCAGATCGACTCATAGAGGCATTCGGTAGGGCAATTACCACACGACTGGGATTTTTCGCCCTGCGTTCGATCACCTTTGTTTGTCGGTCTAAATCCAAGACCAGTCTGGTTTTCTCGGGGCTGGTCATGACGCGGAAGTTATGGACGGTGACAGGAGTCAAGGAGGCGATTGTGGCCTTCACGCGAGGCTTCGTTCGTTGCGTTGACTCACGGGGACGCTTATCTCGATCGCCGATCGTTGCAGCCCAGACCGTCTGGATAGGCGCTGCACTCGTTGAGGCCAAGAAGGTGGCACAGCAGAAAAGGACGGTAAGTGAGAGGGAAAAAGTCCCTTGTCCGGTCCGAATTCGCATGAGTCCCCACTGTGAAGGCGGTTTCAAACTATTCTCAGATGTTCTAGAGCTTGTCAAGGGTTTGCGTGAAGCTGGTTTCGGGAAGAATACCGCGTTGACATGTCGTGCTCCTCCACGATAGCGTGCGCGTCGATGACGACTCATCTTATTATTGATGGCTATAATCTTTTGGGACGCACCGGCGGTCTCCCCGGCCACATCGAGTCGGCACGCGAAACCTTGCTCCAGGCTTTGGTGGCCTATCGGCACCGAAAGAATCATCCCATCACCGTCGTGTTCGATGGATGGCAACAGGGCCAACCGACGGAACGGCGCGAGCATCGGGCCGGTGTCCAGGTCATCTATTCGAAACGAGGCGAGCGAGCGGATCAGGTGATTCAACGTTTGGCTCGAGACTACGGGGCTGACTGTGCCGTGGTGAGCTCCGATCAGGAAGTGGCGCGATCAGCGACAGTTTCGGGCGCTTTTGTCTTAGGGGCCCATGAATTTGCCATGAGGCTCTGGACCTCTCCGAGCGACGGGATAGCACATAAGGAACTGGATACACAGGAAGAAGAGGCTCCTCATCGCGATCCAAAGAAGAAAGGCAATCCGCGAAAGCTTCCGAAAGCCGAGCGGCTCCGCAATCGGCAGCTCAGGCGATTCTGAACAGCCGTTTCGCGTTTCGCGTAGTGAGTCTCCCGATCATCTCGGCCGACATCTCAGGCTCAGAGGCTCGAATTGTTGCGAGTTGCTGTGCGACAAAGGGAACGAAAGCAGGCTCGTTCCGCTTCCCCCGGTGAGGTGCCGGCGTGAGGTATGGGCAGTCGGTTTCGATCAGGAGTCGATCGAGCGGAATCGTTCTGGCAATCTCGCGCAGCATCGTCGCATTTTGAAACGTCAAGATTACTGAGAATGACAAGTAGAATCCAAGGTCTAACGCATCCTTCGCCAGCCACGCATCCCCCGAAAAGCAGTGAAACACTCCGCCCACCTCTGACGCCTTCTCTTCCTTCAAGATCGTGATCGTATCTTCTTGAGCCTCTCTCGTGTGAATGATCACGGGAAGGTTCAGTTCACGCGCGAGCTGAATCTGTTCTCGAAACCGTTCGCGTTGTTCTTTCGGGGAGGAGTGGTTGTAGTGATAATCCAGCCCTATTTCGCCGTAGGCGACGACCTTCCTGTTCTTGGCGAGCCGGCGGAATTCATCGTACCAGTTGTCCTCGGTGTGTTTCACCTCGTGCGGATGGACGCCGATCGAGGCATAGATGAAGGGATGCTGTTCCGCCAACGTAATTGCGGCCTGACTGGTCTTCAGATCGCACCCGATCGTGACGAAGGCCTCCACGCCGGCTTCACGTGCTCGGGCGATCATGGCATTGCGGTCGTTGTCGTAACGGGCATCGTCGAGATGCGTGTGAGTATCGATCAGCATGATGGCAGCATCGTAGCACGATGGCGGGAGACGGAAAAAGGATGTGGTGATTGTGAAGATCGAGGAGTCAAACTAGGCGGGTCGGGGAGTGATGGCTTCGGCTAGTTCCGTGAGCAGCGCGGTTGTCTCGTCCCAGCCGAGGCAGGCGTCGGTGATCGAGACCCCGTAGTCCAGGGAGATGCCTTGTTTCCAGGTCTGTTTGCCGGGGTTGAGATTGCTTTCGAGCATCAGGCCCATAATGGATTGACGGCCCTCGCGGAATTGGCGGAGAACTTCGCGTGCGACGAGGCCTTGGCGTCGATGATCCTTGCTGGAATTGTCATGCGAACAGTCGATCATGATCGGGCGGGCGATGCCTTCATCGGCCACAGCAGCTTCGGCGTTCGCGACATTCTCGGCATCGTAGTTGGTTTTCCCTCGACCGCCGCGGAGGACGATATGGCGGTCGGGGTTGCCCGTGGTCCGAATAATCGACGTCTGTCCCTCCGCGTTGATGCCGAAAAAATGGTGAGGCGTACGGGCCGACGTCATCGCATTCACAGCGCCTTGCAAGCTACCCTCGGTGCCGTTCTTGAAGCCGACCGGCATGGAGACGCCGCTGGCCATTTCCCGATGCGTTTGGCTTTCTGTTGTTCGGGCTCCGATGGCGGTCCAACTGATCAGGTCGGCGATGTACTGCGGACTAATGGGGTCGAGCAGCTCGGTTGCGCAGGGCATGCCGGATTGATTGATATTCAGGAGAATTGTTCTAGCCAATTCCATACCTGTGGCAATATCGCAGGTGCCATCCAAATGTGGGTCGTTGATCAGACCCTTCCACCCCACTGTGGTCCGGGGTTTCTCGAAATATGTTCGCATCACGATCAGGAATCGATCGTGCAGAGCGTCGGCCAGGGGTTTCAGCTTAGCCGCGTATTCATAGGCCGCCTCCTGGTCGTGGATGGAACAGGGGCCCACGATCACGAGCAGTCGCTCACGGTCCTGTCCATGCAGAATGCGGCGGATCGCCTCTCTCGTTTCGACCACCAGAGCGGCGGCCTGATCGGTAATCGGGAGTTTGGTCTTAATAGCGCGCGGTGAGGGCAATGCCTTGATTTCAATAACGTGCTGGTTTTCTATCGGCCTAATCATGAAGTCCCCAACGCCCGGTTACGAGACATGGCATGAAGCAACCACGGGTATCCGCTAGGAAAGTGCATAATTTAGCGAAATACCCGGGAAAAGTCCATCACTCTTGACAGGACTATCAGGTCCGGCTTATTTTCTGCGGGGTTCAGCGGCTTCTCCAGAGTCAGATCCCTGTCCCCATCCTGGCGCCATGATGGTTCTGTCCATGAAATTCAGCCGCCTCGTCGCCATGCTCCGTGCTGGAGTGGCCCTGGGGGTTATCTGTATCCTCCTGGGACTTGCGCCGTTTGCTGTGGCGCAGGATGTCCACCACGAGTTAGCTGCGGCCGATACTGACAGCCACGAGCATTCCGATAAAGACCTCTGCCAGTGGGTCCAGCACCACACCTCCGGCTCTATTGATCTTGGCGGGCCTGTCTTGACCGCCTGGGAAATGGTCGGTCAGTGTGAGGTCCATGACCAATCAATACGCCTCTCTGTTGATTTCGCCTCGGTCGGTCCCTGTCGCGCACCTCCTCGACTCTAACCATCGCCAGTCATAGAGCTGCATAGTTGGCATGGCTCCTTCGGGCTTGCCAATTCGATTATTTTGCCATGACCTGCGGATGATTGAGGAGGTCATAATGCGACGCGCGGTTTCGTTCTATCGTTTGTTGAGCATACTGCTCAGCATCTCCGTGGTTTTATGGTGGGGCACGGTTTCGGCTCAAGCGTCGGAGAGTGATATGGCCGGCACTATCACAGGCACGGTGCAGTACAAGGATCTTCGGCGGGTTGACCAGGCCATCGTGCAGGTGCGCGATCAGGAAGGGAACATCGTGATTCAGGGGGTCACGAATCAGGCGGGAGAGTTTTCCTTGTCGGTCCCGCAAGCAGGCACTTATTCCATCAGCGCGGTTCAAGAGACCTATCGCAGTGAGTATGTGGTGTTGGTGCTCGGCACAGAACAGCTTGAGCCGGTCACGCTGACCCTGTCTAAGACCAAAGAGATTGCCTTGGAGGTCGTTTCACCCTTGCCGTCAATCCAATACAAGGCATCAAGTGAGACCTATTCGCTCAGCCGCAAAGAAGTGGAATCCCTTCCGAAGGGGAATAACAATGAAGTGTATGAAGTGCTGCTGACTGTGCCGAGCGTCGTCTACGGTTCACTCAAGCAGACGCACATCCGGCAGGACCATGCCAACCAACAGTTTCGCATCGACGGGATTCCTATTCCTGACACGGTAACTGGCGCCTTTGCCGATATTGTCCCGCCGAGGGCCTGGGAGCGGGCGGACATTATCTTAGGTGGGATGGAAGCTCAGTTCGGCAACAAGACGGCGTTGGTCGTGGATATCACGAGCAAGAGCGGCACGAAGCCGGGATTCGGATCGATTCAAGGTTTCGGTGGGTCCCATGAAACGGTGAACCCTTCGTTTGAGTACGGGGGGACGATCGGCGAAAAGGGTCGCTTCTATGCGTTGAATAGTTATGTCACTACCAACAGGGGTCTCGACCCACCGACGCTGGGCAAGACGAACCATCACAATCAGAGTGACAAGAACAATACCTATCTTCGCGGCGACTACCAGCACGACAATCGCAACAGCTTCAGCTGGATCTTCCTCAATTCGGTCGCGAAGTATCAGATTCCCACGATTCCCAACCTTGAAGCCAATCAGGATGTGTTGGCGTTACTGCAAGCGCAGGATCCGACCTTCAATCCGGCAAACTCGGTAGACGTCAACGAGTTCCAAAAAGAGAACAATCAGTACAGCCAGTTGGTCTGGCGGCATGATGTGAACGCGAGTAATTTCTTCAGTCTGGGATTGTATTTCCGGCGCGGAGTGGCGGATTTCCGCACCGACTCTTTGAACGCGCTGGCCTATGCCGACGATGTGAATTCAGCTCAGGCTGCGAACCAGAAGCGGACGGCCTACTCTGGCGGCTTCCGCTTGGACCATACCTGGGTGCCCAGCAATCGACATCTGGTAAAAGGGGGCATACAGATCGACTACAGCCGGGCCAATAATACGACGCAGATTTTTGCGTTTGATACCAGCGGCGGCGCCCCGGCTGGACCGGTTATTACGCGAGAGGCTTCCAATCAAAACATTCAAACGCGACAGGAATTCTGGCTTCAAGACCAGTGGAGCCCGAACGATCACTGGACTTTCAACTTGGGTGTGCGGGGAGATGCCATTCAAGGGTTCTACAACGAAGGGCAGGTCAGCCCACGGGTTGGCATTACGTACAAACACAACCAATCGAACGTGTTCCACGCCTACTACGGTCGGCTCTTCACGCCGCCGAACATAGAACAGGTCGCGTTTGTGAATCTCAATACCCAGAACACCACTGCCGCACCGGATGCTCCCACGGGGTTCCGGCCCCGGGCCGAACGGGCGCATTATTTCGAAGTGGGGAGCTTTCATGCCGTCGGCCGATATGCGACGTTAGAGCTGACGGGCTATTACAAACTGGCCAACTTCCTATCCGATGCGGGTCAGTTTGGGACGACCCCATTGCTGAACTTCTTCGCGTTCGAGCGAGGCTGGCAGCGTGGGGTCGACGGCGCCTTGAAGTTGCAGTTGATGGACAATCTCACCGCCCGCGGCAATGTCGCGTGGGGGCAATGCAAAGGGTTCGGCTTGCAATCGGGACAGTTTCTGCTCGATCAGGGGGAGATCGACGATATTAAGTCAGAGAGCGGTGTCTTCTGCGACCATTCGCAGTCTGTGACCAGTTCGGCAGTGCTGACCTATCGGCTCCTGGACCGAACGATCATCACCGGGCAAATGCTCTTTGGTTCGGGGTTGCGGACTGCGGAAGAAGGAGCGAAGACAAATTCTTCGCACGAGGACTCGTATACCGTATACAATGCCTCCATCATACATACGATCCCGTTGCCTTGGCATAATCAGAAACTGCTCCTGGGGTTCGATATTATAACCTGTTCGATCAACAATATTTCTACAACAGGGGTGAGGGCAGTATCGGACTCGGCATCGCCCACGCGGGAATGCCACGGTCTTATTTCTTCCGAGCCCAATGGTTCTTCTAGGGGACTGGCTCCTGCCCCGGCTCCTGGCTCGGGCGGGTGCCTGTCCCCAGGCACCAACGAGGTGTGAGGTGTTGAGGGGGCAAATATGACCATGCCGATTCGGAAAATCGTCCCTTGCTGCACGTTGTGCGTCGCTCTTTGGCCGGCTGCCGCATATGCGGTGACCGGCGACGAAGCCACGCATGAAAGTGACCATCAGGAAGACATTCTTGAACTGCCGGAGGTCCACGTCCATGGCCTACCACTGAATAAAGATCAGCAACTCGGTCCCGTGGCCAAATCCATCCCTTGGCCGTGGATCCCTGCTTCACTGGACGGGAAAGAACTCGACGACTGGATGAAGGCCCGCATACTGGTTTCGAAGGATGCAAAGGTCACGGTGGTGATTCTCGAACCCTGCAAGCACAGGGAATTGACGTTGGCAGGGATCAACGCTTTGAATAGGTGGACCTTCGATCCCCAGATGAAAGGCGACAACCCGGTGGATGGTGAGTTGACGGTCCGGATCCACTTCCGCACGCACTGATTCTGAAGAGCTGACGGCCAATGGCTGATAGCTCTTGGCACAGACCAGACGACCAGCCAGACCAGCTTCGATCCGCTCATCCCGCCATTCCAGCCAGTCTCGCCCGTCGCGCACGTCGTAGACGTGTAGTATTTGTTGACGAATGACGCATGACGCTTTATCGTCGCACACATGAGTGTGGACGAATCCTTATTCCTTGCCATCAACGGGCTCGCCGGCTACTCAACGGTTGTCGATCGGTTCTTTCTCCTGGTCGGGAACCGCAGCACCCTCTACAGTCCGGCGGCACTCGTCATCGGCTATTGGATTTGGGCTAATCGGTGGGAAGCGCTGCTGGGTAGTCCGGTACTGGCAGGCGCGGTCGGTGTCTCGGATTTTTTTGGTGGACAACTTAAGTGGCTTGTCGAACGTGTGAGGCCGTGCCGCTCCCTGAGCCAGGCGATCACGGTTGAGCCGGGTGGCTGTGGAGGCCTGTTCAGTTTCCCGTCGAACCACGCGGTCAACACTGCGGCCGTGGCCGCGTTCCTTCAAGTGCTCTATCCAAGGTCCGGTTGGGTCAGTTGGCCGATCGTGGCGGTGATAGGATTCGCTCGCGTATATGTCGGCGCGCATTATGTGACTGACGTGTTGGGGGGATGGCTGATTGGAGTATTGCTCGGGGCTGGGGCGGGGTGGCTTCTCTTACAGTGGCCACGATTTCGACGGCGAGCAGTACCTACTCCACAGGTCAATACAACCGAGTCTCCGCTCAGCAACTAACCCTACTTCGATATGCTCCCGGATTCTTTGAGCCCATCCCGCCGCAAAGAAATTATTTTCGGATTAGGGCTCACTCTCAACGTTTCTCCCGTCCTTCCATACAAGCCAAGAGTTCTACTTCATAGCGAGCCACATCGTATCCACGTCCGATCAGCACGATCGCCGGATCCGGTTCATCCAATAACATGATTGGCGTGATCGTGGCTTGGGCCGGCGGGGCATACTGAAATTCTTGCAACTCCGGCTCCTTCGCGAAGCGAAAGTATCCTTTGGCCCGTTCGAGTTCCTTCGGAAGGGTGTTGATCCACGTGAGAAATCGCCGCCGAATGAGCGGGCCCGGCAAGCGGATCGTCGTTGCGATCGGATGGTATGGCGCTCGTGGGGTCGGTTGGCCGGAGCGCGTCTTCTCGAAGACCACATTCGAGAACGTGTTAGTCCGTGGTTGACTGAAAGGGGCGAGCAGAGAAGGGGGATCGACGCGGGCATGCGTCGTTTCCCACAATCGCGCGTGAGGATTCTGGTCGACGATCGACGCTCGAAATCGCTCCCAATGGCCGGGCACATAGAGATCTCGTTTGTTGAGGACCAATTCATCCGCACAGCGGATGGCCTGGCGGGTGACGTACTCGCCGGAGCTGCTCTGTTCAGTCGATACCGGATGGAGCAGGGCGATGATCCGATCCAACGTGGCGAGCCGCGCGGTATACAGATCGGTCACCGCGTCGATCACTTCCGCTGGGTCGGCGAGCCCGGAACATTCCAGCACGAGGAGATCTGACCCGACGTCTTTGACCAATTGCGCGATGCCCCAGGAAAGATCTTCTCTCGTATCGCAACAGACACAGCCGCCTGCCAGATTCATCACCTGTTCGGCGATCGTGCCGGCACGGGGGCCGTCGATGCTGACTTCGCCTGCCTCATTCATCAACACGCCGGCCCGCCGACCCTGGCCCTTCCAATATTCCAGCAGCCGCATCAAGAGTGTGGTTTTGCCCGCGCCGAGCGAACCGCAGAGCATGTAAAAGGGAACGGGCATGTCAACGTGTCCTTGGCTAGATCCGACGTCCGATGCGGATGGTTCGAACCGCTATTCTACCGAGCGGAAACTGTGCTGGGAAGCTCAATGTCGGTGGGAGAGAATTTCATGGTCTCGATGTTGGCCTGCCACCTGTAACAAATCGCAATGCACGGCGTCGGGATGGCCGCAGGCCGTTTCCATCTGGATGGTCATGTGTTTGATGCCGAAGTCCGTTGTGATGCGGGTTCGGATCGCGCGCAGGAGCGCGTTGGTGAGCACTGCGTCGTCTCCCTCCATCAGCACATGACAGGTCAGCATGATGAGGCGCGGCTCCACGGCCCAAATGTGGAGATCATGCACGTTCTTCACGCCCGGGATGTCCTCAATGGCTGCTGCGACGTGGAGCGCGCTGATCTTTGGTGGGGTGGACTCCAGAAGGACCTCCAGCGATTCCTTGAACAACGGCCAGGCGCCTTTTAGGATCGCTCCCACCACGAGCAGACTCACAAGTGGATCAAGAATCGTCCAACCGGTCAGCAAGATCGCTCCTCCGCTGATCACGACGCCTAATGAGACCCACGCGTCTCCCAGCATATGCCAAAAGGCGCTGCGGATGTTGAGGTCGTCTTTGGCCCCATGTTGAAGCAGCGAAGCGATGCTCAGGTTGGCGACAAAGCTCAGCGCCGCGATGGCCATGACCCAGATGCCGTCGACGGGCACAGGGTGAAGCAATCGTTTGATCCCGACGAGCGCGATACCGCAGGCTGTCAGGAGGAGAATAAACGAATTGAGAAACGCCGCGATGATGCCGGCACGGTGGTACCCGAACGTCCGTTCTTCCGTGGCCGGTTTCGCCGTGAGCAGATGTGCATAGAGGGCGAGGAAAAGCGATCCCTGGTCGATGAGATTGTGCCCGGCATCGCTCATCAGCCCCATACTGTTCAGGATGAATCCGCCGACGAACTCAGCCGCGATGATGACGGCATTGACCGCCAGCGCGATACACAACCGGCTGCGGAGATGCTCATAGGAGGTAAGAGCGGTCATCGTTGCTAGTTTCGCATAGGCCGGCAGCTGCAGCAAGCCTTCAAGCGACTTTCTCAACGATCCGCCGGTTTTCCTCCCGGGATGCGACG
>JBQTHY010000175.1:0-5866 GCA_052389395.1 Nitrospiraceae bacterium
GTGACGTTGCGAGCATCACATCCGAAGGAACATGCCCCTGAGGGAAGCCCGGTCCCCGCCGGAGCCAAGTAAAAGTCGACCTCATCGGTTCATTCCAACATCGTGTTTTTGGAGAGTGTTAGAATCAAGGACGAGGAGTTCTTATGGGGAAGGCAATCTTCAAGATCACCATCGGCTTAGTAGTCGGCGCGGGTCTCTGGGTTGGGACGATGGCATTGGAATTTCCGCCGGTCTTCCGATGGATGTTCTTTGCGTATGCGATTCTCGGAACCGTCGTATTTCTTGTCCTGGACGCTCCAAACATGAAGCCGATGAACGGCGCCAGAGCGCTCGGTGCGGTGCTGGTCTTCTATGTAATCCTCTGCATCGTCTACATTGCCGGCGCCTCCCTGTGGCCACAATACGATCCCGAAGACGAGAAGGGCAAGATCGAAAAGTTACTCAAGGCGAAGCGGGAAGCAAGCGAGCAGGGGAAGGCCGACGAATTGATTGCCCGTGCTAAGGCTCTTGATGAGCAGGCGAAAGCCTTGGCCGAACGGATTAAGGCGTTGGGTGGGGATCAAGCTCCTCCTGTACAGGGTGCAGGAGGTTCCGGTGCGTTGACATCAACGGTCGCAGGCGGAGATGTTCTCAAGATCGGCGAGGATCAGTGGCAGCTTCAAGAGTGCTACAACTGTCATAAGTTAAGGGGCGAGGGTGGAAAGAAGCGGGGGCCCGAGCTCGACAATATCGGGAACTTACTCACCGCGGACGACATCAAGCAGAAGATTCTCGATCCTAAGAGCTGGATGACCGAAGGGTTCGAGAAGGATTATGAGAAGGGCAAGATGCCGGACAAATACAAGGACCTGATGGAGGACAAGGACGTCGTGGCGCTGGCTGCTTGGCTGAGCACCTTTAAGAACACCTCAGTAAATACGCCGAAACCGATCAAGAAAAAGTAATGGTGCAGCCGAAACTGAAATCCAAAGTTAGGTGCACGGACCGTGAAATCGGTGAAGTGACGAAGGTCGTCGTCGACCCGCTCTCACGCGAGATCAGCCACATCGTCGTGTCCATGAACGGAAGCGGCGAACGGCAGGTCGCCATAGGCCACGTGCAGGCCGTTACAGAGAACCTCGTGGAGTTGCGCGCTCCATCCTCCGACATCGCGGCATTGCCACCGTTCAAGCGAGACGACTACGTGACCACGCACGAAGTCGAAATCGCCCATCTCGAAGAGAACGTTCATGTAACGCCGGGTGAAGTGTTGGTGCCCTTCCCCGAACTGGAGAAGAGCGTCAGGCGCCGGACGTTTTTCATGAACTTCACATATGCCATCGGATTCTTGATCGGGCTGCCGTTCGCGTTTCCGATCCTGCGCTATCTCATGAAGCCGATGTATGCACCGTTCGAAGACGGATGGCTCAAGGTCGGGAACATCGGCAAGATCAGGCAAGAAGATATCGGTGTGCAGTTCGAGTACAAGAAAAAAGTCAAAGAAGCATACATGCCGGAGTATGAAATTGAGAAAAACGTCTGGATTGTCAAGGGGACTCCCGCTCTGCTCGACAAGATCTATCAAGGCAAGGACATTGAATTTCGCAATGCAACCGGGAAGGAACTCTGGACGAACAAGAAAGATATTCCGTACATCGTGTTTTCCGGGAAGTGCCCGCATCTGGGGTGCGGGTACAAGTGGCGTCAGCACAAGGTGCGAGGCCAGGTGTTTCTCTGCCCCTGCCACTTGAGCATATTCGATGCCTCAGGGAAAGTGCTCGACGGCCCTGCCCCGCGTCCCCTCGATGTGCTGCCCATACGGGTGTCTGACGGCGGAGACGTGGAAATCATCGATATGGAATTCAAGGCTGGAATGAGGTCCCAAATCCGGATCATCTAGATGGAACAGTCATCCGTCCCAGGCACTCAATCAACGGCCGTCGAAAAGGTCGTCGCCTTCATCGACGAACGCGTCGGGCTGAAGCAGATGCAGGCCAAGATGCTCAACGAGCCTGTTCCCGGTGGCTCCCGTTGGGCCTATGTGTTCGGCTCCGTCCTGCTGTTCCTGTTCATCATGCAGGCACTGACCGGCATCCTGCTGATGTTCTACTATGCGCCGACGACCGACCACGCCTACGCCAGCACCCAGTACATCATTCACGAAGTGGATTACGGGTGGTTTCTCTTGAGTTACCACTTCTGGGGATCGAGTGCGATGGCGGTCTGCGTGGTCGCCCACATGTCGCAGGTCTTTCTCTGGGGAGCCTACAAGAAGCCGCGGGAGCTGCTTTGGCTTGTCGGCTTGGCGCTCTTCGGCATCGTCATAGCCTTCGGCTTTACCGGCTATTTGCTCCCTTGGGACCAACGAGCCTATTGGGCGACGACGGTCGGCGTCGAGATCCTGGACAAAACTCCCGTCCTCGGCGACTTCATTGCCCGGTTCCTCAAGGGCGGTCCGACGCCTGGACAGATGACGTTGAGCCGGTTCTTCGTCATTCACGTCATGATTCTCCCCGCGGCGCTTATGGGCCTGGCCGGGTTGCACCTCTTCCTGTTTCGAGCGGCCGGGCCGGCCGGACCGTTTAGGGGCACGCCGGAAGAAATCAAGGCCAAGACCGACTACTTCTTCCCGCGTCAGATTTGGAAAGACATCGTAGGCATGGCCGTGGTGTTCGCCTCTATCTGCGCCTTGGCTTTCTGGGAGCCGGTCGTGTTGTTGGAGGAGGCGACTCCTGATCCGGGCGACTACCATCCCGAGCCGGAATGGTACTTCCTGTTCTATTTCCAATTGCTGCGGCTGAAGATGTTCTCCGGGGAATTTGGGCAATTCATGGGCGCCGTTGCTTTGCCCGCCGCGTTCATGGTATTGCTCGTGGCGCTGCCCTTTATCGACAAGAACCCTGAGCGAAACATATTCAAACGGCCGATTGCCTTGATCGGCTGGATCGCAATGATGGTGATGATGCTCCTGTTCACGGTCTCCGCAATTATCAACCGAGAATTCCTGGAATAAACCCGGCGCCCTCAGCCGCATGGACTGATCATGGCCGACGAGCGTGAATCCATGTCTCCGACGAAAATAGGACTCGGCGTCCTGTGGCCGGCCTGCTGGACCGGCCTTCCGATCAAGCTGGCGCTTGCCGTGCTGCTCCTGGCGATGGGCCTGATGCAGTTCGAAGGCAGGCTGGGCCTGGCCTTTCTGATGCTGCTTGCCAGTCCGGTCACGATCTTTGCATTACCGATTATCACGATGGGATTAGACGCGCATCTTGGTGAAGGGATCGGGATTCCGCTCCTCTTCCTCATTTCTATTCTCATCGATATTTGGGCGTTCGGCGTCGTCGGTCGGACGTTCTTCCTTGAAAAGTTCAGGAAGGAACCACCTGATGGACTGGGGGTGACCTTGTGGTGGAAATCCGCGTTGGTCGGCGGCTTCTTCCTGCCGATTCTATGGCTGATCGTCGGGACCGTGACCTCGACCGCGATATCCACGTCGCATTCGCTGATGGAGATGGAGATTTTGAGGCATGCGCTAGGGACGGGTATTCCAGTCGCCGAGAGGATCAGTATTGAGCTTGCTCTCTGGGGTTCTGTGGCCTCAGCGGTCCTGATTGTGTTGTTACTAATCGGAGTGTCCTTGGTCGGCCGGATGATTCGACGTACGGCAGAAGCGGCCCAACCGGCATCGGAACATTATCAAGGGCTGATTACCCGCTGGGACCTGATGCGTGTTCCAGCCGATCAGGGGTTGTTCCTGACGACGCTGACTGGTGCTGGGGTTGTCTTGTCGCTGCTCTTCTGGGCTGCCCTCCCTGTAACGACGCCGCATCCGCACGAATGTTGTTCAAAACCTGAAATGAAAGCTCAGCCGCCGTTCAAACCGCTCGATGCTCTGAACAAGAACGAGCAGCGTATCGCGCAGCTGTCGGCGCAAGTCGAAGCGCTCGAGCAACAGAAGGCTGAAGCAGACGCCAAGAAGGGCAGGGGGGAAAGGAAAGCCCAAGGCGGCAAGGATACGGCTCCCTCCGGTATGAAGAAACTGTAATCTACGAGGTGATGAGGTGAGTGCCATGCGACAACAGGGCAGATCGATTCAGCGAATTCTCCAGACCGCCGGTGGTCATGGCGGATGGCTCCCGGGCCTGTTGCTAGTGGGAGGCTGCCTTGCGCTTCCTTCGATCGCCATGGCAGCGGAAGGAGCCGCGGCGGGCCCGACCGAGTATCGCGACATTCCCTATATCGGCAGCCGTAACCTCATCTGGATTATTGCGCAGTTGCACCTCCTGCTCGCCGGTTTCGTGTTGGGTGTGCCGATCTTCGCGTGGCTCTGCGAGATCGTCGGCTGGAAGACAGGCGAACAACGCTATGACAAATTGGCCAAGGAATTCACCAAGCTCCTGACCTCGTCCTATGCGACCACCGCCCTGTTCGGCGGCATTCTTCTTTTCCTCCTGATCGGGTTCTATCCCAAGCTCATGAACTATCTGACGGACGTTTTTTTTCCGTCATTTATCGTCTACTGCCTGCTGTTCCTGCTCGAAACCGCTACCCTCTATCTCTATTGGTACGGCTGGGATGCGATGCAGGGTGGCGGGAAAAAGACGTTCCATATTTTCCTCGGGTTGCTGCTGAACGTCTTCGCCTTTTTCATCATGATCGTGCCGAACTCCTGGGCTACGTTCCAAGCCAGCCCGGTCGTAATTGCCGAGGGCACGGACCTTCAGCGGGCCTGGGCCGCGACCTGGAATCCCACCTGGTGGCCCGTCAACGTGCATCGGCTCATCGCCAATGTGGTGCTGGGAGGTTTCATCTGCGGTGCCTATGCCGGCCTTCGGTATTTAACGGCCTTCACGAAGGAGGAACGGGAACACTATGATTGGATGGGCTACGTAGGGAACTTCATCGGCATCTTTGGGATGCTCCCCCTGCCCTTCGCAGGCTACTGGCTCATGCGCGAGGTCTATCAGTACAACCAGCAGATGGGCATTACCTTGATGGGTGGTTTTCTCTCCTGGCTGTTCATTCTGCAAGCCGTGCTGATCGGTACCCTATTTCTGGGAGCGAACTATTATTTCTGGCTTGGAATTACGTATCGCATTCCGGGAGCGGAGGCAAAATACAAGACGCCGATTTTGACCATGCTGGTGCTTCTCCTCCTCTGCCTCGGCGTCTGGATGACCCCGCACTCGCTCGTGGCAAGCCTTGAAGAAGCACGAAAGATGGGGGGCACGCACCATCCGCTCCTGGGCGTGTTCGGCGTGATGTCGGCTAAAATGACCGTCGTGAACATCATGATTCTCGTTACCTTCCTGAGCTTCATCATGTACTGGCGTGCCGGCAAGCAGGAGACTGCCACCTGGGCCAAGGTCGCGAAGGCTGTGATGTATGGCGTATTCGGCGTGGCCGCCATCGTGATCATCATCTTGGGAGTCTGGGGCTACTTCGTTCCGGCGATTGTCCGGATCAATTATTTCTCTGTCGTGCAGGTCTTGATCGTTCTCTTCGTGCTGCTCACGGTGACTCCGCTGACAGCACTGCTTCTGAAAACCGCGCGCACCACGACCGAGATGGTCTGGGGTCTCATGCCTCCAAGGGCTGCCTATGCGCTGGTGTTGAACGCCGTGATGGTGATCCTGCTGATGACCTTAATGGGGTATGCGAGGTCGTCGTCGCGTGTCCACTGGCACATCTACGGGGTCATGCGCGATTCGTCGCAATACGCATTTTCTCCCGCGCTTGGCTATGCCGCGGCCTTCATGTCGTTGAGCACCTTTTCGTTCTGCCTCCTGGTTGCGTTCATCTTCTGGGTGGCGTCCATGGGTGATAAGGCTAAGGCCGGAGGGGGCTATGAGACGAAGGGGAAGCTGACCCCCAGGGGAATGCCGGC
>JBQTHY010000176.1:0-2547 GCA_052389395.1 Nitrospiraceae bacterium
TCTGCATCCGATAGAAGACCCCCTCATCGTAAGGCTCTAAGAGATGGACGGTGCCGCCGGATTCCACGGGCCTGAGATCCAGGGCTTTCACAAGCCGCTCCCGATCGCCCACGAAGTAGGCATGCACGTCCGGGGATCGGACGAAGGGCGCGACGAACGCCGCTCCGCTATGAAGGGTCAACCCCACAGCCTCCTTCTTGCTCATGGCGTGGGCGCATAACTTGGCTGCCAGGTCTCCGGGACTCCGAACAAATGTGTAAAACGCGTGCTGGCGGTGCTTATCAACGCTGTAGTTTTGTGCCCACAGATCGAGGAGCTCCCCTGGCTTCTGGAGGGTGATCGCTCCGCGGCGTTTTTCGACAAACGCCTTCTCCTCGAGCGCATTAATAACCAGGTGGGTTGTCCGAAGGCTCACGGTTGCCTCCTCTGCCAGTCGGGCCAGTGTCCACTTGTCACCCGGTTGTTCGAGGAGCACCCGGATAATTCTCGACGATTTGGGGGCGAACAGCCGCCTGAGCCGGGCCTTTGCTCTCGGTGGCGGTTTGGGGCTCGCCCGATCTATGAGCACTCCGTCGAAGCGAAGAAATGCGTTTCCTGTGAGATCGAGGTACCCCACTTTAGCCTCACGGCAGAGGCGCCGTCCTTCGGGTGAAATATAGGGGGCGACCACAAGGGGGTACAGTCTGCTGTTCTTCTGGGTCGCGCGCGTGAGAGAGGTGATCGCTTGGGCCAGGTAGCGCGGCTCGCCCACGGACTTGACCTCGCAGATGACCCGCCGCGTCGTCCCGGCTGCTCGGACCTTTAGGTCAAGATCCCAAGGGGCCTCCCGGCGAGGCCGCTGCAGTTCCACATCGAGAGCCGGAAGTAACTCAGCGAGCCGCTGGCGCAGACTGGCAATGATTTGAGCCTCCGCTGACATATTTTTACCGAAAAGGCTATTTATACCGTACGGGTAAAATAGCCGATAAGGTAAAAGTCTGTCAAGTGCTCTCTTCCTGCACAAGAAGTGCTTTTGTTGGAGGATCGACTCGGCAACCTCCAGCAGCAACCTTATGCTCGGCCCTTTGAAGTCCGCTCAGCAGGCCAGAACAGCTGAGCGCTAACCAGCCTCGGCCTCTCAACCGGCACTTTTACTAATTCCAGGGTGCGCCTGGGGTGCGCAGGGGGGGCAGGTGGCCCGTTGCTGGCCCGCTCCTGCGCAGCTCCCCTCTGTAATTACAATCGCTTCGCGACATTCGATTTCATCCAGGGCTACTCATAAGCCGCGGGTCACCCGTTCGATCCGGGCCACCGCCACCAAACCGCACTTCGTGCGTGCCGCTCGCTATTCTTCGCTTTATCGTGACTGACGCGAGCGGATAAACCCCTCCATTGTCTCGGATTTGAATTCACACTTGGCGTGTACCGCCGACTCGTTATCGTCTTTTCGTAATTAATGTCGGTGGAGAGATACCCCCAGTGGTCACTTCATCCCAGAATTCACTTCGGTTGAGCCGACCGCTCTTCAGCGTTTTATGCTGCCAGTAGGGGTATACGGCACGAATGTCCAATATGGCGTGGTGCCAGGGCTTTCCCCTAGGGACCTGCAATATCAGCATTTCCCTGAGCGAGGTATCTCCTACTTAATCAAGGCGCATCCTTTCTCATTTAGGTATTGCTTTGTCGCGGCCTGCGGCGTAGCATCTCTCCCTTCGCTCATCCACGACGCTTTCATGAGGAGGCGTCCGCCATGGTACCTGCTGTCCTCATGGCATTTTCGTGTGCCACGCGGTATCGGCACGGGTTTGACCCTCCGGCTTTCCTGCGCTCCCCCAAGTGCTTCTCCATCCCTTCGCTGCACATGTCTCGCCAGTTCGGAGATCGCTGCCTAAAGACCGGCGATGTCCTGACCCGCATCGAGCCTAATCTCCCGAACCTTTGCCATTCTCATTCGATCCCCCATCAGGCCGAGCAGACCTTTGCGGTGCAGGGCCATGGCACTCACAGCGCGTGACTACAAGAATATCCTTGAGATCATCGACATTGCTTATTCCATCCGTGATCGAGCGACTCTGTTCCGAGCGGTCCTGGAAAAGTTGGAGAAGTTGATCGGTCTGAATAGCGGCGGATATATCCCCTGGAACCCGGAAACCCGTGACTTTCAGTTTGACGGACACGTCCTGCTTAATGTGTCTCCGAAAGTGCTTTCCCTCTATCTCAGCCACTATGCCCAGATCGACCCCTTCATCCAAAGCGGCATCCATCTAAAGAGCGCCCTGAATCGAGCAGTCAAGGTTACTGACATCATGCCAGCCTCTCGGTATGCGGAGACTCCCTATGCCCGTGAGTTCTCACCATTGATTCCGTGTTTCTATGAGATGAACGCAGTGTTGAACTCCCAAGGGACTCCTATTGGGGGGATGGCCCTTCACCGCAAACGGCGTGATCGAGACTTCAGTGAACGCGCTCGAGAGATTATCAATATTCTCGCCCCGCACCTATCCCGGGCAGTGCATAACCTGGTTTTACTTGAGACGATCAGCTCATCCCAGGGTCTCGGGGTCATCA
>JBQTHY010000177.1:0-2695 GCA_052389395.1 Nitrospiraceae bacterium
GGTGCCCGGGTAAGGCGCGTTCCAGCCGCCCAGAAACATTGCGGCAGCGACGCAGGACACCAGCACCATATTGGCGTACTCGGCGAGGAAGAAAAACGCGAAGCGCATGCCGCTGTACTCAGTGAAGAATCCTGCGACGAGTTCGCTTTCTGCTTCCGGCAAGTCGAACGGGATGCGGTTTGTTTCTGCCACCGCAGAGATCACATAGACCACGAAGGCAAAAATTTGTGGGGCCGGGAAGGCAAAGAGGTACCAATGCCAGAATCCCCCCGCTTGTGCTTCTGTGATTTTCACCAGGCTCAGCGAGCCGGCCAAGATCAGCACGCCGACGATGGCCAGTCCGACGTTGAGTTCGTAACTAATGACCTGCGCCGCCGAACGTAATCCTCCGAGCAGTGAGTATTTGCTGTTGGAGGCCCAACCGCCGAGGATGATGCCGTAGGCGCCGATCGAGGAGAAGGCAAGGATGTAGAGGATGCCGATATTGATATCGCTGATGACAAATGGCTTCACGGAGATGCCGAACACCTCGATGGTCTGGTCCGGACCGAACGGAACAACAGCGAACCCGATCAAGGCCGGAACCAGCGCCAGGATCGGCGCCATGCTGAACAGGAACCTGTTGGCGCCGGCTGGGATGATGTCCTCTTTAAAAAAGAGCTTAATTGCGTCCGCGATCGGCTGAAGGATGCCGTAGGGCCCGACCTCCATCGGCCCCATGCGGTCCTGCATCCACCCCAGCACTTTCCGCTCCGCGAGGGTGAGGAGCAAGACCGTCACCATCACAACGCCCATGACCGCGGCGATTTGGGCGAGGGACACGACGAGGCGTAAACTTAGTTCAGTCACGATAAGACTCCTGGATCAGAGTACACATCAATCGTGGTCTCTTCATGCGACCTTCATCATCGACACGGAAGTCGTCCGGATAGATGGGACGCGGGTGATGGGGTCGACCACGCACTCAAACAAGTGCATGGCTGCTTGGCTGAAGTGGTCGGGGAACCACGCCACCCCTCGAGGAACTCGCCCTACCACCTTTACTTTCGTGGTCATTGCTCCTCGCGCATTGGATAGGCGGACCCGATCTCCATCCATCAGCGCGAAACGTGCCGCATCGACAGGATTGATGCGCAGCACGCCGCTGCCTTCTACTTGGAGCAGCCCTTTTGAGCGGGTGGACAGTTTCCCAGAGTGGAACAAACTCTGGACCAATTCCAGTTGCACAGTTCCATCCGGCAGCGGCTTCGGTGCGTCGAG
This sequence comes from Nitrospiraceae bacterium, assembly GCA_052389395.1. Lineage (GTDB taxonomy): Bacteria > Nitrospirota > Nitrospiria > Nitrospirales > Nitrospiraceae > Nitrospira_D. Next base: position 1,261 of record JBQTHY010000177.1, read on the forward strand.
CCTGTAACGCACAGTCAGATCGTTCTGATAGCCTTCGGCCAGATAGCGGTCGACAGCCGGGCGGTCGACTCTCGGCGACACCGGCGCTGGGCCAAGGGAACCATAGCCGGGAATGAGGCTTCTGATTTCTTTGAGGATCTCCTTGCTCTCGGCATACTCCAAGGGCGAATCCATTAGAATTGAGAGAGCTGAAAATATTTCCCAGTCGGGCCGGCTCTCCCCGACCGGTTCAATCGACGGGCGGAGAGCCTGGACATGGCCCTCCGTATTTGTAAACGTTCCGCTCTTTTCCATCGACGAAGCGACCGGCAACACGACATGGGCCAATGCCGCTGTCTCCGTCAAAAACAGTTCCTGGCATACCAGCAGATCGAGCTTGCGCAATGATTCCTCCGCTCGCACTTGGGCAGGGAGGCTTCCCACGAGATTCTCGCCGACAATGAACATGGCCTTCAGAATTCCGGTTCTTGCACGGTCCAACATCTCGACTAGAGACGCTCCGACGGTGGGGGGCGGTTCTTCCTTCCACAGTGAGACGATCCGATCGCGGTCCGCACGACTGGCAATGTCACAGGGGCCAGGTAGGAATTCGGCAACAGCTCCCATCTCGACGGCGCCCTGGTCGTTGTTTTCTTCCGCGAGCGGCGCAAATCCGCAGCCCGGCTGATCCAACTTCCCGGTGAGGATGAGCAGATCGAGCAGGTTGAGAGAGCCACTATAGCCGCGTTCACTACGCAACAGAACCTGTCCGGCCAGGACGATCACCCGCCGTCCTCCTGCGAGAACCTTCGCAGCGGCTGTAAAGGAGGCGGTGTCGATTCCTGTCGCAGTCTGCAGGTCCTGCCAGGAGATCTGTTGCAGCGCGTGCGTGAGGGCACCCAGGTACGCGGGCTGCCGTTGCCTCAAATCCGGCGGCACCAGATTCTGCTCCACGACGGCCTTCGACAGGGCAAGGATGGTATTCTGCATGTGCGCTGCCGGGACGCCGAAATGATGGAGGGAGAGATTGGCGATATTGCTGATCGTGTCGAGGGCCGGTTCCAGCGCTTCGATCGTTACCAGCGTGGCGCCACGCTTCTTCACCGCCTCTTTTACTTTGAGACCCGGGATGGGGTTGGATTCCGTAATGTTCGTGCCGACCAGCAACAAGACATCGGCGGCCACGATGTCGTCGAAGCTGATGGTCCACCGATGCGTGCCTTGTACCCGTCGCAGGGCCTGCAGGCCGTTCAGATGGCCATAGCGGGCGCTGCTGTCGATGCTGTTCGTACCGATGGTAACGCGCATGAATTTCTGGAAGAGGTACAGCTCTTCATTGGTGCATCGGCCTGAAATCAGCCCGCCGAAGCTATGTCCACTATGGGCCGCCTTGATCTTACCGGCCTGATCCGCCACAAACTCCAGCGCCTCTTCCCAGGTGGCCTGCACGAGCGTG
>JBQTHY010000178.1:0-2047 GCA_052389395.1 Nitrospiraceae bacterium
CCAGCGTAATGACGGAGAGTCCAATATCGCCAACCGGGAATTCCGTAAAACGTTCAATAACCGAGGGAGGGTGTTTCTTGATCAGATAAATGCAGATGTTCGTATCGAGCATGACTTTCACGGGAAAGCCCGCTTTCGCTTCTGCACCGAGGGCTGCCTCCGTCCCACTTCCATAAAATCCTTCGTGAACTGCCCCAAGCTTTGGATGAATAATCCCCAGGACTTCCTCTTGGGGCGGAGCACCAGCGTATTTCCCCTTTTTTGGATCTCCACTTCGTCACCCTCCAACCGAAATTCACGAGGGATTCTCACGGCCTGACTGTTCCCGCTCATAAACAGTCTCGTCAACTTCTTTGCCATAGCGCCTCCCATCATCACCCTGCTGTATATACGCAATGATATACAGTGGCCGATGGCCTGTCAACATGGGTTTTGCCTAAGAGGCGGTGCCGCACCTAGACGATCTGCTTTCGCAATCGCCCCCAGTAGGCCGTGCCCGCATATCCGCAGGCGGCGGTGCCGGTCGTCATGGCCATGATTCGGTAGACCTTGCTGCGGGGGATTTTGACTTTGACGGCGGGGTTCAAGAGATCGGGCGAATTCAAGACCAGCTTGAGTGACTCGCCCGCCGACAGAATCGGCCACATGCAGGAGAGCCGCAGCCGCGTTTCGTAGCGGGGAATCGACATGGTGTAGAGCCAGCCCTGGTCAAGATGCTCTGTTGCCATGCGAACGAGCTTGCTCAGTGCGGTCCTGAAGCGCGGAAGATTGTTCTGATCCAGCAGATCTCGTGGGTTAAGCCCAGTCTCCGCGAGCATCGTCTCCGGAACGTAACAACGCCCCTTCTGAAGGTCCTGCGCGATGTCTTTCACAATGTTCGTCAGTTGAAGGCCTTTCCCAAACCGCACGCCGACCTCGGACATCTCCCGCACGTTCCACGAGGCGAGGGCCTTTCGATGGGCGCACATCAGGTCTGTCCAGAACTCGCCAACGCAGCCGGCGACGTAGTAGGTGTAGCGATCCAGATCATCGATCGTCTTCAACGCCACAAGATCCGCGACGGATGTTCCAGGGAAGACGCTGAGGTCCATTTCCATCCCTTGCGTGAGAGTTGTCATCAGCCGCTGTACCCGACGCCGGTCGTCCGATGAGAAGTCCAGGAAGAGGCGGAAGCACTCGTCCAACCGTTCGAGCAGCACTCTTTCGCCCGAATCCTGCTGGAGCGGTCCCACGGCTCGCTGAATGTTCTGAACCTGCGCCCAGGCGATCTGATCGCTGACAAACTGCCCTTTGAGCTGGCTGAGAAAATCCAGGCGGCGCGGCCGATCGATCAATTCCGTATCCGCAATCGTATCGGCAGCCCTCGCAAACAGATAGGCCAAGCCGACCTGCTTGCGCACATCGGCCGGTACCACAACCAACGTCGTGTAAAAGAGTCGAGAGACTTGCTTCAGGAGGTCGCGGAGGAGCCCAGACTTGGAATCATTCGGTGGCGTACGGAACCTCTTTGGTCAGTTGCTAACCTGTCCTCGAATGCCCGATATGGAAGAAGATCGCTTCACGCTTAACGGACTTCGAGCTTGCCTTCCATACCCTTCTCACGATGACTTGGCATGGGCCAGAGACGTTTGTCACAGTAGATTGGAAAGATGCCGGGCTGCGTTGGCGTGAATTTGATGGTGACGGTCTTACCGGCACCGACATCTTGTTCCACCGCCAGGCTCCCTCCTGGGTCTTTAATGATGAAGTTGTGAGGCGTAATCATGGTGACACTCGTCAGCGTCAGTTCCACCGGCTTTCCTGCTTCGACAACCAGATGGTTCGGCGAATAGGAGTAGCTGTCGAGGATGACCGTGGCCCGTTGCACACCGTCTGGCGAGACCGGAACGACGGTCGGAGGTCCCGGCGGGAGGACATCTGCAGCCTGCCCCATCGACGCAAGGATTGTTATGATCCATCCGACCATGCAGATCGCGTACGAATATCGCAATGCAGCCTCCAGATTGAAAACCTTCTAACAGGAAGATCAGGAACGGGTCAACTTTGC
>JBQTHY010000179.1:0-6678 GCA_052389395.1 Nitrospiraceae bacterium
GGCGATCAAGATTGTTGAGAGGAATAAGACGCTTCTGACGCAGTTCGAAAAGACAGCCAAGTCTCGATACGCCGTCGGCCAAGCTGCCCAGCAAGACGTGTTCCGCGCACAGGTTGAGCTTTCCCGCGTACTCGATCGGTTGGCAGTGTTGGATCAACAAAAAGAGAGTCTCCACGCCACCATCAATCGGCTCTTGAATCGTCCTCCCGCCGGACCGCTGGGGACCCCGGAAGAAGTCCAAACCACGATTCTGACGATCCCATTGCAGGAACTCAGCCGCCGCGCCGAAGAATTTTCCCCTGCGTTGTTGGCGACGGCAAAAGGCGTCGATCGTTCTGAACGGTCCGTCGCCTTAGCCAAGCGGCAGTATTACCCGGACTTCGATGTGACAGCCCTCGGCCTCCGCAACGACAAGATTAATGACAACGGCTACCAGGTAATGGTGGGAATCACGATCCCGCTGTTCTATGAAACGAAACAGAAACAAGGCGTGCGAGAGGCTGTGGCGAGTCTCGAAGGCGCGCGCGAGGATTTTGCCGCCACCCGGCAGGACCTGTTGTTTCAAGTGAAGGATGCCTTCGTACAAGCGCAACGGGCTGAAAGGCTCATCACGATTCTGCGGGACGCGATCATCCCGCAAGCCACCATGGCGCTTCAGGCCTCTCAGGCCGGTTATGGGGTCGGCAAGGTGGACTTTCTGAGCCTCTTGAACAGCCTGCTTACGTTACAAGAAAGCGAATTGGAGCTGCACGGGGAGATGGTCGCGCACGAAAAGGCGTTGGCGCGATTGGAAGAAGTAACGGGTGGCCAGCTGGGGAGGATCACTCCTGTCTCTTCCAGCGACGTCACGGGAACGAAGGAACGGAAAGAACAGAGCATGAAAACGGTGGAACACCGATGACACGCCGAACGGTCGTCCTCGCCTTGGGAATGATCATCTTTTTTGTAGGGCTCGCCGCGGCGTTTTGGGTCGTGACCCGCGGACCGGCGTCGATGCCTGCCGGACAGCCGAAGGAATCCGGAGCTGGCATGCCCAGCGCGGAGCACCCTGTCGAGATGCCGATGCGCGCACATCCCGCGCCGCAAGAAGGAATGAAAGAGGAAATTCTGCGCGCCAGCGCTAACACGATGACCATTGCTCCGGAGCGGCTCCAAACTATCGGCGTAAAGTTCCAAGAAGCGACACGCCGCCCACTCGACAAGCTGATTCGCACAGTGGGGCGAGTCGAGATCGATGAGCGGCTTGTGGGACGGGTGAACCTCAAGTTCGAGGGGTGGATCGAGGAACTGCGTGTGAGCGCGATTGGTGATCACGTCAAGAAAGGGCAGATCCTGTTCACGATCTACAGTCCGGATTTAGTGGCGACCCAAGAGGAGTACTTGTTGGCGCTCCAGAGTTATCGGGAACTGGGAAAGAGCGAATTCCCCGAAGTGGGCAGGGGTGCCAAGGAGTTGTTGGAAGCCACCCGCCGCCGTCTCCAGCTCTGGGATATCAAGGAAAACCATGTTCAGGATTTGGAGCGGACCGGAACGGTCTTACGGACCCTTCCCATCCACTCGCCTGTCACGGGAACCGTGATTCGAATGGAGGCGAGAGCTGGGACTTATGTGACGCCGGGCACGGAACTCTACTTCATTGCCGATCTTTCCCATATTTGGATCCTGGCCGACATCTACGAGTACGAGTTGCCCTTTATCAAGGTGGGGCAGAGCGCCGCTGTGACGCTGTCCTACGATCCGGACACGAAACTACATGGCCACGTGGGGTTCATCTATCCGACGCTCGATCCCAAAACGCGGACGGTGAAGGTGCGGTTCGAACTGGACAATCCGGGCGAGAAGCTCAAGCCCGATATGTACGCCAACGTGGACTTGAAGATTCCGCTTGGGACCCGGCTGGCCATTCCGAGGGATGCGGTCCTGGAATCGGGCGAGCGGCAGGTGATCTTCATCCACCATGGAGGCGGCAAGCTCGAATGGCGGACGGTGAAGCTGGGCGCCAAAGCCGGCGATTGGGTGGAGGTGCTGGAAGGACTCAAAGAGGGCGACCACATCGTGACGTCGGCGAATTTCTTGATTGATTCCGAGAGCCAGTTGAAGGCGGCGGTGAGCGGCATGGCAGGGATGCCAGGGATGAAATAGCGCGAGACGAGCGAGAAGGGCGGGAAAAGCGCGAATGGCGCTAATTCTCTGGCGTGACGGTTCGTTGTCTTGCGCGTCTCGCTTGTCGCGCGTTTCACGCACGTCGCGCGGGTAAATCATGGTCGAACGCATCATCGAATTCAGCGCGCGGAACCGGTTCATCGTGTTCCTGCTGGTCTTCGGCTTTGCTTCAGCGGGGCTCTGGGCCATGAAGAACACGCCGGTGGACGCCGTGCCGGACCTCTCCGACACGCAGGTGATCGTGTACACCACCTGGATGGGGCGCTCCCCAGACCTCGTGGAGGATCAGATCACCTATCCGATCGTGACTGCACTCCTGTCCGCGCCCAAGGTCACGGTCGTCCGGGGCTTCTCGGACTTCGGCTTCTCCTACGTCTATGTCCTCTTCAAGGACGGCACCGACATCTACTGGGCGCGGAGCCGCGTGCTGGAGTACTTGAACCAGCTTGCCGGACGGCTGCCGGAGGGCGTGACCCCCCAACTTGGGCCCGACGCCACCGCCGTCGGTTGGGTCTTCCAATACGCGCTCGTGGACGAGACCGGCCAGCAGGATCTCGCCTCGCTGCGCTCGTTCCAGGACTGGTACCTCCGCTACTGGCTGCGAAGCGTCGAGGGCGTCGCCGAGGTGGCGAGCGTGGGCGGATTTGTCCGCCAGTACCAGGTCAACCTGGACCCCACGAAGGTCCTGGCCTACAAACTCTCGCTCCCCGAGATCATCGAGAAGATCCGCATGAGCAACAACGACGTGGGAGGCCGGGTCGTGGAGTTCTCCGGGATCGAATACATGATCCGGGGACGTGGCTACATCAAGTCGGCCGCCGACATCGAGAAGATAGCCGTGGGAGTGAATCAGAACGGCACGCCCATCCTTTTGCGGGACGTGGCGACGGTGAGGCTGGGGCCAGACATGCGGCGCGGGCTGGTGGAGCTGGACGGCCAAGGGGAGGTGGTGGGCGCGGTGGTCATCATGCGCTTCGGGGAGAACGCCCTGACGGTCATCGACCGGGTCAATGCCAAGCTCAAGGAAATCGAGCTCTCCATGCCGAAGGGCGTCAAGGTGGTGACCACCTATGATCGTAGTGACCTCATCCGCGAGTCCATCGCCACCGCCAACGAGAATCTCATCGAGGAACTGATCGTCGTCAGCGTGCTGATCATCGGGTTCCTCCTGCACCTCCGCTCCGCGCTCCTGCCGATCATCACGCTTCCCCTGGCGGTCCTGCTTGCCTTCATTCCGATGTACTTCATGAGCATTGGCATGAACATCATGTCCATCGGTGGCATCATCGTGGCGATCGGGGACATGGTGGATGCGGCCATCATCATGGTGGACAACGCCCACAAGCGGCTGGAGGACTGGGAGCGAGGAGGACGAATCGGGGATCGGACGCAGGTGCTGATTGATTCAGCCAAGGAAGTCGGCCCTGCGATCTTCGCCTCGCTGCTGGTGATTTCAATTGCCTTCATGCCGGTTTTCACCCTGGAAGAGCAGGAAGGCCGCTTGTTCAAGCCGCTGGCGTGGACGAAGAACCTGGCGATCGGCATGAGCGCGGTCCTGGCGATCACGCTGATTCCGGCGCTGCTGGCGATCTGCGTCCGCGGGAGGATCATCTCCGAACAACGGCATCCCCTGAGCCTGGCGATGCAGAAGCTCTATGCCCCGACCCTGCGGGTAGCTCTGCGGTATCGGTGGGCCGTCGTGATGCTCGCGATCGGCCTCGCCTTCTCCGTCGTCCCTGCCTTCGAGCGCATGGGCTCCGAATTCATGCCCCCGCTCTACGAAGGGACGATCCTGTATATGCCCACCACGTTTCCCGGCATCTCGGTGACCGAGGCTTCAAAACTCCTGCAACAGATGGACCGCAAGCTGAAGGCCTTCCCGGAAGTGGAGCGGGTCTTCGGCAAGGCCGGCCGCGCCGAGACCTCGACCGACCCGGCCCCGTTCAGCATGATGGAAGTGGTGGTGGATTTGAAACCCAAGGAACGGTGGCGGCCTGGACAGTCCTACGAGAGTCTGGTGGCGGAGATGGACGGGGCTCTTCAGTTCCCAGGCGTGACCAATGCCTGGACGATGCCGATCAAGGCGCGAATTGACATGCTGACGACCGGCGTGCGCACGCCGGTGGGGATCAATATCTCCGGGCCGGATCTGAAGCAGATCGAGGGGATCGGGAAGCACTTGGAGATGGTCTTGAAGGATGTCCCCGGCACCCGCAGCGTCTATGCCGAGCGGGTCTCGGGAGGATTCTTCCTAGACTTCGCCATCAACCGGGACGAGATCGCCCGCTACGGGGTCACGGTGATGGACGTGGGCCGGATCATCGAGTCAGCCATCGGCGGGGAGAACATCGCCACGACGATCGAAGGACGGGAGCGCTACCCGATCAACGTGCGCTACCTCCGCGAGCTGCGCGACGACCCTGAGAAGCTCGGGCGGGTCGTCGTCAGCACGCCGAACGGCGCGCAGGTTCCCATCGCGCAGCTTGCCACGCTCCGATTCCTGCAAGGGCCGCCGATGATCCGCGATGAAGACGGCATGCTGGCCGGATATGTGTTTGTGGACATGGCCGGGCGGGACGTCGGGAGCTATGTGGACGATCTCAAACGGGTGGTGCAGGAGAAAGTCACCTTGCCTCCTGGTTATACCATCGCCTGGTCCGGCCAGTACGAGTTCATGCAGCGGGTCCGGGAGCGGCTCACGATCTTTGTCCCACTGACCATCGGGATCATCTTCGTGCTGTTCTATTTTACATTTCGATCCGTGGCGGAAACCCTCATGGTCATGCTGGGGGTGCCGCTCTCCCTGGTCGGGGGGATGTGGTACATGGTATGGCTCGGCTACAACATGAGCATTGCCGTCTGGGTCGGCATCATCGCGTTGGCAGGAGTGGCAGCCGAGACGAGCGCGGTGATGCTGGCCTATCTCGACGAAGCTTACAAGCGGCGCCAAGGGGCTGGACGACTTCGGACGCTCGAGGACCTCATCGAGACCGTGCATCAGGGCGCGGTCGAACGCATCCGTCCGATGGCTATGGCGGGTTTGGCGAACATTTTCGGCCTGATTCCGGTCATGTGGGCCACCGGGACCGGCGCTGATGTGATGAAACGATTGGCTGCGCCGATGGTCGGCGGCGTGTTCTCGGCGATGCTGCTAACACTATTGGTGATTCCAGCGGTCTATGTGTTTTGGCGCTGGCACTCGGACGTGAAGAAGTTAGGAAAATAAGAAAGCCATAGGAAGAGATAAGTTATGAGACCACACCGCTGGCATTGTGGATCATTGTCGTGCCATTGCGGACGAGGCCGATGCGTTGACCGCGGGACCCCGTGCGATGCATCCGTAGGACATGGTCCAGTAGTCAACCCAACAAGGGGTCAACTCTACGAGTTGGTGAGGCCGTGAACGAGGTCCGGCGCTGAAGGCAGGACAGTCTGCACCGACGCGGATCGTCGTGGGGTCGGTGCCACGCAAGTCAGCACTGTTGGGGAGTGGTCTGGTCATGATGAGGCGCAGGAACCAAAGCAACAATCGGCGTGCACAAGCGCATAGCGGACAGGACCCGATCCAGCAAATCCTGAATGCAAGGGCCGCCTTCCTATCTTTTTTGCGCAACCGAATTGGGGATGCCAGCGTTGCGCAGGACCTGTTCCAGCAGAGTGTTCTCCGAGCCGTAGAACGCCGATCCTCGCTACGGCGTCGTGAGAATGCCGTGGCCTGGTTCTGCAGCATTCTCCGCCATATCCTTGTCGACTATCTGCGGAAGCATGCGGTCGAAGCGAGGGGAAAGAAAGCCTATCGCCAGGCCCTCATCCGCTCAGGGCATGGCAAGGTACCTCCGTTTGAGGAGGTCGGCGACAACCCATGCAGTTGTGCATACGTGCTTCTGCCAACCCTGCGGCCAAGTTATGCGGAACTCATCCGGCGCATTGATCTCGATGGCGAGTCATCCAAAACAGTCGCACAAGATTTGGCGATGACCCGCAATAACGTGAGGGTACGCTTACATCGGGCACGCCAAGTCCTACGGACACGCTTAGTGCGTTTTTGCGGTCCGTGCTGTGAGCGCAATTGTCGGAACTGCAGGTGTGACGTCTCTTCCTTTCCGATGATGAAAAGTCGGGTGCGGCATTCGTCCGGAGACCCCAAACTGTAATGCTAGAGGGCCCTCTACGTCTCCTTATAGGAGAAGTGCGTCAGTGTCTCGGCTTGAGCACTCGGAAGATACGGGAACATAGTCCGGGTGATGATGCGAGACAACTGCAACTCACCAACGCAGTGAAGTAGTTCACCACAAACAGAGGAGGGCGCTCGATGCTAAAGGTTAAATGGATTTCCGCAATCATGATTCTAGGTTTGCTGTTCGCAATTCCAAGCTTCGCTGCGGGTCCTGAGACCGCGGTTGCCAAGGGTGGTCATCAGGAACTGGCGATGTACTATGCCGATCAGGCCCAGGATTTCAAAGCGAAAGCGCGGTTCTGGGAGAATACAGCTGAATCCTATGAGCATCACCCAGA
>JBQTHY010000180.1:0-2026 GCA_052389395.1 Nitrospiraceae bacterium
GCATCGGCCCTACAAAGCCATGGGTGGCAAAACACCCGCGCAATTGACACACGAGTGGTACCAGAAATCACCCACACGTTTTCTCCGGCAGCCAGTCGGATCGTTCACAACCTGGTGACACTAGACAGCTAAAGTCCGAAAAGGTCAAGCCTCGGGCGATCGAAGTGAAGGTTGCCTAAGGGGACGACTCGACGCGAGCACCACAGAACGGCCCGCCCAGGCGGGCCGTTTCATTTTCTCCCTCTCGCGGACTGTGCTAGTTCAAAAATTTGCTGAGGAACCAGTGCCTGCACAAAATGAGCACGGAGGTTGGGGATACCCCACTGGCCAATTTTCTTCCGCTCCTGTTCTCTCATCCTTTAAGGTGTGCGATGGGTGGCGCTGACCTGGTGCCCGTCTGCCCGCAGCGGGGTCCCTACACCAAGCGGGGTGCTCGATGACAGGACCCGTCGACTTACACCGGCCACTTCTCCTCATTCCACGCCATCTCCCAGAACATCCACTCATAGCGCGAGCTGATGATGAAAGCGTTCTCCATACGTTGCTGCTCTGCTCGGTTCGCGGTCTTAGCCCACTGATCCACTTTCTTGCGCATCCAGTGCTGGACCTCAGCGAACTCCGGTGAAGCATAGAGCATCAACCACTCGCGATAAGGATGGTTTTGTCGCGGTGGACCGTGCTTCAGGAGATGTTGGCCCACCACGCAGTAGATCCAGGCGCAGGGGAGGGCGACGACCGTAATCTCCGCTGCGGTTCCCGATGCAGCGACGGCCAACATGTGCCTTGTGTAGGCATAGGTGGTCGGTGCCATCGGCACGGACCACATCTGTTTCGCCGTCATCCTCCAACGCTTCCCATAATTCTCATGCAGGCTGCGCTCGACCGTGATGGTTTCCTCAGCGAGGTTGGACAATCGCAGAGCACTCTCCGAGTCCGGCGCTTTGACGGCCCCGGCGGCGAAAATCCGTGAGAGGTCACCAAGAAACTTTGCGTCTTGAAGAATATAGTACTTGAATTTCCGTTCTGGCAACGTGCCATTCCCCAGCGCGACGACAAAAGGGTGGGCGAGTTGAGCCTCCCAGCTCGATTTGGCTAGTTGTCTCAAGTGGTTTGAGAAGGACATGCGGTCACTCCTACTCAACGAAATATATCTCGTGAAGCGCGGTTCCGTTCTGAGAAGTTCTTAGTTTTGAGTTCTTAGTGTTGATTTCAAACTCAAAATTCAAAACTCGCAACTTAAACCTTGTGAGGATGCCCCTTCACGAGTTTCAGGGCTATTGCGGCCAGGGTCTTGGCAAGCGATTGATGCCATCCAACGCCGCAACCTTGTAACACTCGGCCAAGGTCGGATAGTTGAAAACGGTGTCGATGAAGTAGTCGATCTTGCCACGATAGGCCCTGACCGCTTGGCCAATGTGGATTAGCTCTGTGGCGCCTTCGCCGATGGCATGGACGCCGAGCACTTCACGCGTCTGTCGATGGAACAACAGTTTCAGCATGCCGTGTTCATCGCCGATTAACTGTCCGCGCGCGATTTCTTTGTAGCGGGCGATGCCGACACCGTAGGGAACCTCTGCCTGGGTGAGCTCTTCTTCGTTCCGTCCCACCATCGAGATTTCTGGAATGGCATAGATGCCGAAGGGCAAGAGAGAGTTGTCGGTGCGATCCGGATAGCCGAAGGCATGGCAGGAGGCGTGGCGGCCCTGCTGCATCGAAGTTGAGGCCAGGGCCGGAAAGCCGATGATGTCGCCGGCCGCATAGATATGCGGAATCGCTGTCTGGAAGTGTTCATTGACAATCAGACGGCCTCGGTCGTCCGGTTTCAACCCCACTGCTTTCAGATTGAGCCCTTTTGTCGCGCCGACCCGACCGATCGCATACATGAGCGTCGACGCCTGAATCGGCTGGGCATGTTGCAAACAGACATGGATTGCGTGGTCCGGTTCTTTCTTGATCGTGAGGACTTCTTCTTCGTGATACAGCGTGACGCCGATCTCTTTCATCTGTCGCTGGAGCGCCTCAATAA
>JBQTHY010000181.1:0-4232 GCA_052389395.1 Nitrospiraceae bacterium
TTCGACCTCTCCGCGCAGAGGCGAGCGCAGTTCACATTCCCAAGCCAGGTGTCGGCGGATCACCTGATAGACCCGCTCCGCACTATGCCGATTGATTCCGAGCACGCGGGCTGCCTTCACGGCAGGAACCTCCAGCGCGAAGAAGTCAATGAGCGGCGCGAGTTGCCGGTTCGCCAGTTTGCTGCGGGCGATGAGTCGCTGGCTCATGGAACAACCTAAAATAGCTAGGCTGTTCTAGACTAGCTCCTATTTTTTATAAGGAAAGCATTCGTCCGCTTAAACGCTCCAGCCTTGCCTGTGCGAACAAGCACCGGCCTGGCAGCTCTATGAAAGCAGCTCTTCTACCAACTCCTTTAGCGGTGCCAAGCCGGCGCGAGTGGTCGATGTGTCCAAACGATGGCTCGCAAGGGAGGGATCCTTCACGGCATGGGTCAATACAGTAACGAGATGGGGATCGAATTGGGTTCCAGCTGCCACGCCGAGAATTCTCAGTGCGATCATGTTCCGCACGGCTGGTTCGGAAACAACCGGAATGTGAATGGCGTCGAAGGCGTCGGCGATCGCAAGAATCCTGGCGCCGAAGGGGATGTATTCCCCTCTGATACCGTAGGGATACCCCGATCCGTCCCATCGCTCGTGATGATGGGCGATGAGGATTGCTGCCTCTCGTAGGAAGGAAAAGGGTTCGAGCAGCGTCGCTCCAAGCCTAGAATGATTCTGAATGGCGACATAGGACTCCGGCTCAAGGGAATCTATGCCCGACATAAGGTGGGGCGGGAGCATCAAGAGTCCGATGTCGTGGAGCAAGGCGGCAAGCTCGAGGTGATGCATCTCATCTATTTCGAGTGCCACTGCCTGCCCGATGATGATTGCAACGGCGGCGGTTCGCCTCTCATGACCTGCCTGCCGGGGGAGCTCGCGATCAATTTCCTTGCTGACCTGGCGGACCAGGATGCTTTCCACATCGCGGCGGGAGGCTGACGGAAGCTGAAGGCGGTCGATCTTCTGGAGCAAACCTTGGATTTTCAAAACCACCGGCCTGATCTCTTTTATTGTGGTATCGACGTGCATGAAACCTCCTCCTGGAAAAATACAGAGCCCAGGATCACCAATGTGATCCTGGGCTCTGGGTGCAAACCTCTGGCCGCTGAAAAGTTCTGAAATAGAACTAGACCGTCAGGATTCTTGTGCTCGTTTTCCCGCCATCAAAGGCTGTCCTAAAATCCACATTTCATAGAGTGGCACACCCATCATGACCAAGAAACTCACCGTCATCAAGGTGTCCCCGGTCAGCATCGTGACCACAAAGATGGGAGACACGTAGCTGATCAGCCACGGTGAGAGAAGATCGAGGATGACACCGCCGAATCCCGCCCACGTCATGGCCGCTTTAAGACCATGGCTTGCGCTTGTCAGGTACATGACATGGATCAAGATCATAAACACGACGGGCATCGTGAAAAGGTGAAAATGGGTTATTTCCGCCAGCTCCCGAAACGACATAGGCTCGCCGAAGGTTGCGTCGGACCCGCGGTAGTGATCGGCAATGCCCTGTGGTGAGAGGCTGGTCATGCTATGCGCCCAGAAGAAGGAGAAGGTAAAGCCTGCCAACATCAAGAACAAGAACAGCGTGTACAACAATCGACTGTGGCGATCAGAATCGCGGAGTTTGAATCGTTGATTGAAATGTCTCATGTCGGGACGCTCGGTCCTCTTGTCTTAATTTCCAAAGATCGACGTGAAAAATCCCTTGTCGGGTTTGCGGGAGGCGATGGGATCGCTGCCGAGCCCGGCCGGTTTGAGATAAAACTCGTCGATGAGGACAAGCACGCGTTTGACGCCGGCGCTCATGGAACGTACCGACATCGTCGCCCCGCTGATATTGATAATGTCCTTATTAATGCGGATGGGGTCGAACACAGTTTTACCCTCATACTGCGTGTTGAATCGTTTCCGTCCAACTTCGCTGCCCCTCGCTTCTCGAAACACAAGGAGTTCGACGTCAAAACAGGCGCCTTTCGCATCCACGCCGACCATGTAGGTCATGTGCTTATGTTTGCCGATGGTGTTATGGACCATGGCATAGCCGTCGATCCTGTCGTCGGTTTGACCGATGTAGACTTCGAAGGAATCTTCGGGGAACTTCCAACCAATCCGCTGCTCGATCAGCTCTTTTTTTTCCTGAGTCAGCCGGATGACTTCTTTACGCACCGACTGGGACTTCGGCAGCACGATCTTTACGGCATCGTCTTCCGACAGGAAGACTTCGGCGTGATTCATCTCCGTTTCGGTAAGGTAGCGGCGCAGCTCACTATCCCACACCCGCTCGGCGCCTGATACGTCCGTGGCGATGAGCACGCCTGCCGACAGAAAGAGGAAAATGCATGTTACGCGAGTGAACATCCCCGCTCCTTCAGCTTAGCATCGAGGCGTTTCTGCACGTCACGCATGACTTCTTCGGAGGGATCGGTTGAGGCCCAGCCAAAGATGCGTGACCCGCCTCGGAATGCCCAACTCTGGCGTTCTTCGACAAAGCTGATCTTGGCCACATCATCGAGACGTTTGACGGTGAGAGTGATGCGGGAGCGATCTTTGCTGACCGCAAGCTCTCGTCGAAGCGCACCGTAGGTCCGTCCGGGCATCGGGATTTCCAGCCAACCTGTGACGATCAGCCCGGCATCTTTATCCTTCGTATTGATCGAGCGGTCTTTGACCGCGTCCAGCGCGGCTTCCCAAGCATGGTCGTAGTCACACACGGTAAATCGTTTCTGCATGCCGCCCATAGAAGCACAGGCCGTCAGGAACGCTGCCACCATCGTGAGGAGGCAAAGCCGAGTCAGACACATAAGAAACCCTCAACTGTTTCTGCCGCTCCCCACCGAATTGGCGGGGAGCAGTCCAAGCGCAACTAGAAGTATGTTGCGACCTGAAACAAGAACCCGTCTCCGTCGATCGGAGTTTTTTCGTCGGTGCTAAAATCTCCAGCAGGGACGAGGCCTACCGCATTTTTCTGCGTGTTGTATTGCCAGTTGATTTTGAACACCGTGTCCTCAATCGGGCGAAAGTTGAGGCCGACTGTCAGCCGTTCCAGCTCTCGTCGATTTCCGATCGTATTCGGCGCGCTCCGCGTGCGATCATCGGTGTCGGTGTCAACCTGTTCCCAGCGAACGGTGAACGTAAAGGTCGACGCCTCGGAGAAATGGCTGGGAGCCAATTTCTTCAGGAATTCCGGCATGAAATGATAGTTCCCCTGAATATAGTAGCCAAACATGCCCGCCGGCCCGATCCCGTTTCCGGCGGCGCCAGTCGCGTTGTTGTTGCTGATTCTGGCCCCGGCGGCTTCTCCAATAATCTCGAAGGGGCCTCGCTGGAGCGTCCAGTCCAGTGCAAAAATATCGATAATTCCGGAACCGACGATTCCTGCCGCAGGTTTGTACTGACCATGATACCCGGACCCTGCGACTTCAATGCCCAGCATGGGGCTGAACGCCGCACGCCAGACGACCGCCTTGTTGTCATCACGGTCTCGAGAGACGCTACCTCGTGCACTCCGAACCCCCAGGTCGGTAATAGCACCGGCCGTCTGGCTCATGCCGTTGACCGCGTAGAGTTCATAGTCTAATTTGGACAGAGTCGTAGGGTAGAAGGTTCCGTAGATGCCGGCTCCCGCTTCGAACCAGGTGCTGGGGATAATAATCCTGGATACCATCGGCCGATCGACCAGGTCGTTCAACGTCGAATCGTGCAGCAAGTTGAATTTGCCGACCGGCATGAGCAAGATGCCCCCGCGAAGATTGATCATTTCGTCGACCAAATAGTCCAACTGGGCAAACTCAATCTGAATCGAGCCATCTGTACCCTGTGGAGCGTTTGTCCCTCCGCGTTCGATCTCGATTTCCGTCGCGAATTTCACGTGGTCGGTAATATCGGCAAAGATAAAGGGCACCAATCGCTGCTGCCCGAAGGTGTTGCGGCTCGGATTGTCGAGGTTTTGACGCGAGAGGATGTTGTACATCACGTCGACATACCCGCCAAGCGTCGCTTTGGGGAAGCTCAGGAAGGGTTTGGCGTAGATCAATTTGCCTGATCCGGTGGACCCAAATCCTAGAGGGACCTTTTCCTCTCCCTTTCGTTCAACCTTGATGTCGGTCATCGCTCCAGTTGGCGTTGGATATTGCGTCGCCGGAGCAGACGAACGTTCCACGTGAACTTCTCGGGATTCGTGCTCCTGC
>JBQTHY010000182.1:0-7253 GCA_052389395.1 Nitrospiraceae bacterium
CGAGGCAAACGTCGCGTCGATGAAGCTCTCGCGCTCGTCGATTGCCCCTTCCTCGCGCAACGTATTCGCCAGCTGCGTAAGGATCTCCCGCAGCACCTCGCGTTCGCACCACTGCTGAAACCGGCGATGCACCGTCTTATAGTTGGGGTAGCACTGGGGCAACAGGTGCCATTGCGCGCCGGTGTTCAGAATCCACAGGACCGCCTCCAAGACGTCTCGCGCCGGCACGGGCTTGCGGCCCGGGCGGCTTTCGGGGAGATGCTCCTCGGGAAAATGCTCCCGAATGCGTTCCCATTGGTCGTCGCGCAGTCGCAGCATGCTGAGACTTATACGTACGTATCTTCATCATGTCGACGATTTTGAGATAGGTTCTAGTGTATTCAGGACACCATGAACAGCAAAGACGCACCCGCATGAATGGCGGGACTCCCGTGAGGGAAGTTGGAGGAGTTTTCGGGACACCCTCGCCGATTTTGTCGCTTAATTATTTCGGCATCCTTGCGCCGTCGTTTGTGTCCCTCCTACAATGAAGCTCCCTGCGAGGTGCCTATGCCTCGGAATACCCCCATCGTCCCCCTTCTCAGTGGACTTCTGATCCTAGCGTCGTGCGGGGAATCCGCCTACCAGGTACGTCGAACCCCGGTCCACACGGAATGGGTGGCCGTAGAGAAAGACTATCTCTCTCCACAAATGCAGACGGTGTACGTTGATCCAGCCACCATTCGCCGAGAAGGCGATCTGGTGACGCTGTGGCAATTAATTGACTATAAGTGGATGCAAGGAACAGGGGCTGTGATAAACCCCTACCGATTTGGACGTCTCTACCGATATCAATTAGCACCCCACGGATTTTTCTCTACGACGACCCGCAAGCAATTCGACTGCGCAGAAAAGCGCGTTCGGTTGCTAGAGTTCACGGAATTCTCACACCGTATGGGAACCGGTCGACGGAATAATGGATACGTCGACCAAGACAACTGGCTACCAGTCGAACCAGAAAGTATCAACCAAGCCCTGTGGGAAGTGGCCTGCGGCAAGCCGTGAAGGTGCAGTTCATGAGTCACTAACGTCTCAAATGTGAATCCATGTTCCTTGAAGAAGCGACCATCTCCCACATGTTGGAAATGGTCGCGATTGTCGAACTGCTCGAACGCAAGGGCCTTTGCACCAAGCAAGACCTCTACGACATCATCACCGAGTTACGAAAGAAGAATCCCCGTGCCAAGATCCCTGAGACGGCCTTCCCGGAAATGGCATACGTGGGGGGATGACCTTGCGCCTTCCCGTGCTCACCCATCATGACAACGTTGGGTGGTGTCCCATGAAGAAGGCATGTCTAGAACATAATCTTGATGCCGAGCTGATGAAGCGTAACTACGTGCAACTCGACGAATTACCGGAGGAACAATGGAGCTCTATGTGTGGGTGCTGATATTTGTCATGAACTATGCGGGAGATCCGATGGCCGTGTATGCTGACGAAAAGATGTGTGAGATGAAGCGCACTGAACTGTGGCAAGAGAACTCGCTGAGAACCATCTGCAAGAGGGTTGTCTACGTCCCAGGGCCGGAGACATGAGCGAGACCGTTCGACGCTTTGTTCGTGGGAGAGGATAAATACGGTCTCATTTGTGGTGCGCTGGAACCAGGTAGCCTGAAGGCTCTTGGACAACGGTTCGTGTACGTTGTACGTTTGATCCCACTCGACTGGAGCTTCTCGCCAGGAACATTGGTTAACGACGCTGAATACAGTCTCCATTATCTCGCGCAATTGGCGTTGGCTCTCTCCCAGCGTACTTTTGGCAAACATTAGAGGCGGTGGCCCCCCTCACTGGCACTGCTGCAAATTCTACTCAATGCGATGCTACTGTTAGATCAGGCACGGCATCCAACAGTACCAGTCCGGGAGATACAACGAATGCAAGACCGACTCCGCCAAGGGATCGTACTCCGACACCTGAAGGACATGGGATTAGACGACCTGGGCGAATCAGCAGGTCCACCAGGGCCTGTATGAACGCAGCGTGGTATGGGGAGGGGCAATCATCGAACGGCGGGTTGGACAGGATGATCACTCGATAGGAGTCAACGTCGCGGGTGGCCGGCTGGGCCTCCTCCGTTTCGCTACGTCCTGATCGATCACCTTCAAGGTGTCCAACTGGGACTCTAACTCCGCAATGCGTTTCTCTTGCTCTATAATTTGTCGCTGAAGGGACTGCAGAACAGCTGAATCGACCGCAGCCGGATCGCTCTTATGCTTCACCGGAGTGACCGACTTGCTTCCGCAGGCGCTAAGGGCAACGGCACAAAGCAGACCAATGGCCAGCCGGCTCAAGGCCTGTTGATGCGTCACACCCATGGTCTACGTGTGTCATGAGCCGCCACATCCCGCAAGCAAATTCTTGATTCTGACCAGTCAAAAGAGAAGCGCGATAGATGCGTGGCCAGGCGTAGGACTCCTCAAATAGGCTCCCCGCCTGCTGACAAAGCCCCTTTTGTCTCTGAAGTGCGTTCTTTAAACGAATACTATGCTCAGCAAGGGGGTGGGTCATGCCGATATACCGCTCCCCCACTCATTGTGATACTCCTCTGTTTCGTGTAGATAGTTCCCAATAGTTTCTGCATCGGTATCGAAGCTTAAATCCCCAGGACTCACAAGGTCCGTGCCGGTTTGATACCTGCCTCCGGCACAATAATAAATGGACTAGGTCGTGTGGGCAACAGATACAGCGTCCTTCTCGATGAACAGCAGATTTCATAGCCGAGAAATTCTGATACGCAACATCACGCGCGCTCTTCCCATGGTCTTGCTCTTTGTCGGTAGTGTGGTCGCTTCAAGTATGGCGCAAACAACTCCCACTCCCGCCAATCCCCAAAATCCCTCCACGCAGAGTTTGCAGGCTGGCGTCGATCCATCATCAACTGCGATGACGGCCACAACCCCAGGCGGTACACCCTCTGCGGCCACTACCCAGGGAATCTCGTCCATTCCCAGCTCAAGCCGTCCTGGATCTTTGCGGTCGGCGGGGCAGGGGTTGCCTGGCATGCCAGGGGGCCCTCCGATCAGAGGATCGTTGGGATATCAAGATCCCGCGTCCAGGTACATGCAACCTGTAACCATCAGTCCTTTGTTCTGTGATCCGCTTCTGGAGGGATTGTGCGACTGACGGCAAACCCGGCGGGGCGAATGCGTGGGTGAAGACAAGAGGATTGCATGAGATGACTCTGCAAGTTGCTGGTCGTGCGTTGCTGGTGGTGGGGTGTGCTATGGCCGGGACGGGTGTCGCAGCCGGAGCTTTCGGCGCACACATGCTGAAGGACCTGCTCGATCAGCCCATGCTGGCGGTGTACGACACTGCCACGCGCTATCAGATGTACCATGCCTTTGGCATGATCTTGGTCGGGATCGCAATAGGAGTCTACAACGAGCGTCGACTGGCCGCGGTCGGATGGCTGTTTGCGACGGGTATTCTCCTGTTTTCAGGCAGTCTCTACGGCATCGCGCTCTTCGGGATGAAGTGGCTGGGGCCTTTCACACCGCTCGGCGGGTTAGCGTTTATCGGTGGATGGAGTCTCTTCGGCTGGCAAATCTGGCGGCACATTGGGAGGACGCCTTCGTCTTGACGTAGATCGCTACGGCTGGCAACTACTCGTTCGCTTACCCGTGATCGATCCCCATCCTCCGGCGTTGTTCACAAAAGACCCTTCGATCATTGTGCCATCCTTAATGAAGAGCAGGCTGTCTTCCTGAATGTGCCCATCTTGCTCCCAGCGCAAGTAAATGCTATCGCCAAAGACTGCGGTTTCAGCAGGCAAGGGGAAATTGGCCGGCGCTTGCCCGGCCGGGGGAAAGAGCATGACGGTCTTCTGCTCTCGGTGGTTCTGATGGTTATGAATGATCCACTGCCAGGTCCCGCAGAGGCGGGCCTGGCCCCTAGCTCGCCGAATGCGCTCTTTCCACTCGTGGAGTTCCCACCAGGCGGCAGCCGCATGCTGATGCGCCTCAAACGCCACGCGATGTGCCGCAAGGAGGAGTTCTGTCCGCTGCATCTGGGGTGCCGGTTGCTGCGGATTAGGGGAAGGCTGTTCACGCAATATTCGGAAGAAGTCGGCCAGAGTCGACAGTTGGCTAGTGGCCTGTAGCCAGTCCTGGCGAGCGATTGTTGCCTGGGTAGTCGGAGGGGAGGGCACCGGTTCACTTTCGTTTATTACCGCATCAGCCGATTGCCATGCCGCAAGCGCTGCCATGAGCTGATAGACGGACTGAGACAATTCAGCCACCCCCAGTTCCTTCGCCACCTTAGCCGGAAGACCTTTGGCGCCCAGTGTCCCGGCCGCGTCTTTTAGGCCTAGGGAAGGACCGACTGTCGTTGTGAACAGCGCCATGGCGCTGGCATCTGAATCGATCGTGACGAGGTGGACGGCATGGTGGGCAACCACTTTGGCCAGAAGCGCCGGCGAGATTGTTTCGGCAGGAACCGGGGTCGACGCTATGCCTATAGCCGGAGCCAGGATCAGGAAGAGGGCAACCGTGGCACCAGGAAGAGCGATGTGATCAAGAGTCTGCATCGCCGAAATACAGTCCTCTAAACTCCCATATGAATGGTGGAAAGGGCAGCCTGCTCTTGCTTACGTTCCTTGGAAGCATGTCTTCAGGAACGAGGCGGTTCGCTCCCAGGCCAGTGCCGTGGCCTCGGCTCTGTAGGCATCTGGCTTCATTTCATTGCAGAACGCGTGGGGTGCGTCTGGGTAGCTATGGATTTCGGCTTGCTTTCCATATTTTGCAGCAGCGGCTCGCAGCAGTTCGGCATCCTCATTCGTGGCCCAGGTATCCTTGCCTGCCTGGTGATACAAAACGGGTGAATAGAGATCTTTCATCAGTTCCAATGACCGCACCATTTTCCCATAGTACGAGACGGTCGCGCGCAATCGTTTTCGGTGACAGGCAAAACGCAACGCGTACGAACCACCCATTCCATAGCCGACGACGCCATGGATATTCCGCTTCGCAAAGTCGCGCGTATTCAGGTATTCACAGCAGGAATTAATATCCGTGATCACATTTGCGTCGTTCTGTCGCTCCAGCAACGCCGCGGCGACCTCGTCATCGGCGGTGACCATCCCCCCCAGTCGGCCGAAGAGATTGGGAATGATGACCACATAGCCTTCGCAGGCCAGACGGGCGGCGAGATCTTTCGTCTGTCCGGTCAGGCCCCACCGATCATGGAGTAGCACCAAGCCCGGGAAGATTTTGTTTTCTTGTGGCCAGAATAGCAGACTGTCGATCTGATGTTCCTTCGATATTCGTGTCTTGAAGTAGGGATCGACCATCTGGTCGGTGTGTGTGGGAACGGGGATTCCGCTCGGAAAACGCGCAGTTCCCGTCCCAATCTGCTCCAACGTGAACGGTGCGGGCTGTGTCGTGGTCATGGTACCGGTGCCTTTCCCAGTTGTTCGGCGATCAACAATAACTATAGGGAGCCGTTCGCGGCAATGTCAACGGACTCCGTAGATTGACCAACCACGTTTTCCCACAAGCTTTTTCACTCCTGGGTCCTTGAATGGTTTTTCAACAGCCTGCTAGAGTGAACGCCTGATGGTGGCATTACGATGAAGCAGAATCCTATCGGTGTAGGACTTGTCGGCGTCGGCCGGCATGGGATTCGGTATGCCCGGCACATCCTTCAAGATCTTCCGACGGTTTCCCTCAGGGCCGTGTGCCGACAGCGTCCGGAACTAGGTCTCGATCTTCCGGGCGTTGAGTCCGTCAAAGTATACGGGGAGGCCCAAAGTCTCATTGCTGATCCGTCTGTCGATGTCGTCATCGTCGTCACTCCTCCGATCTACACTCGTGAAATCTGCCGGCTGGCGGTCGATGCTCGAAAACCCCTGTTGATCGAGAAACCCTTGGCAACCTCGGCTACCGATGCGCGTGCCATGGTTACAGCGGCCCGCCAAGCCGGCGTCCCGTTGATGACGGGACAGACCCTGCGGTTCGATTCAACTGTTCAGGAAATGAAAAAGCGGCAACAGCTCATCGGACATTCCGAACGACTGTTTTTGACCAGCCATATCGAAACGAAGGGGAGGGGACGTGATCACGCCGATGGCTATGGCAAGAGAGGAGCCTTGCTGGAATTTGGCATCCACTTGCTCGACCTTGTTCGATTCATGACCGGCGAGGAGGTGCGAGAAGTCCGTTGCACGATGGATCATAGTCCGCCTGCCGAGCCGGAAACAGTGGTTTCCGGTCACCTGACGACTCAAGGAGGGACGCTTTGCCCCATAGACGTTGCGTGGGTGTCGGAAAGGCGCCTAGGACAGGCAGAATGGATCGGTTCAAGTGGGAGGCTGCAGACCGACTGGACTGATCGCCGGCTTCGTTGGATCAGCGGTACTAACATGGAGGAATGGGTTCTTCCTCCATCACAGACGGTCCTCGCCACGCTCACCGCATTTTTCCAGGCCTTAGAGCATGGCACGCCCATGCCGATCACGGGAGAGGACGGGTGTCGTGCTGTAGAAATCGCGGAAGCCTGCTATCGCTCGGCCCAAGAAGGCGGCGTGCCGGTCATGCTTCCACTCTCTTAAGGCTCCGCCACTATGTGCGTGTCAGTTTCCTCCACACCCTCGATCGCGTGAATCTTGGTGATGACAACATCGGAGAGAGAGCGCTCGTCTTGGACGTTGATGAAGACGAAAATGTCCGGACGCCCAAAGCAGGAGTGGGCCTGCTCAACTCCGGGAACCCGTTTCAGGGCCGCAACGACGTCTTTAGTCTTGCCTGCTTTGACCTTGATGAGGATATAAGCTCTGGTTGCCATGCTTCCCTCCCTATCTACATGCAAAGTCCTGAATAACTGACTTGCCCACTACTGGCCGGCCGCTCCCCGCATCGTCTTCCGTTGGGAGGCATAGACCTCTTGAAAATTCCTCCCTCGTGAAGCGAGCGACTGCTCTCCGTCCCGCACCAGCCGCATGAACTGCCGGAAATCCTCCACCGACACGTTGAATTGCTCGAACCCTGCCGCCAGCGGCCGAAGTTCTTCGACCGGGGTACTGAGATCCGCATCCGCGAGCGCCTCCAGCACCTCCGGCGTCCATCCGCTTGAGCGGAATTGTGCCAAGACATCGGTGGCATGCTTACCCTGCTTGCTTGTCACGGCACGACGTACGAAGTCCTGCACCGAAGGGTCTGTACTTCTGGCAAACACAGACTGGAATTGTATGACGGACTTGGTGACGTGGTCGGCC
>JBQTHY010000183.1:0-2758 GCA_052389395.1 Nitrospiraceae bacterium
CGTCGCCCTGCCGGAACGTCTCACGGGAATGCAGGGAAGATTCATCTTGTCCGATGGATCCACGCAGTTTGATCAAGTCACCGGCCATCTTGGTGATACGGTCGTGCAAGTCGAAGGAACGATGACCGGAGGGACCGCGGGCTTGTTTCGAGATTTTGTGGTGCGTGCGCGCGGCGGCGCGGCGCATATAGCGAGGCTTGTCACCAATACTGCGATCCCGCAGGGGACGTTCGAGGGAATGCTCAGTACAGCTGTCGCGCTGTCCGGCTCGACGGCAACACCGCATGTCCAAGGCGTCCTGGTACTCGATGAGTCGAAGGTTGCCCTACCTGGTCTGGTTGATAAGCCCATCGGAGCGAAGGCCACAGTCGAGTTTGAGGGCGACGTGACTAGGGCCAACATATTTGCCATGAATCGTCTAGAGTTGATCCTGCCGTCGATACGAATTCCTGCCAAAGGGGTCATGCAGTTAGGAGATCGCTTCAATATAGATATGGAGGTGGCGACAGGAACTCTTTCATTGTCGAGCGTGCCGGAATGGATCTCCAGAGGCGGATTTGAGGCGGGCAACCTTGAGATCTCTCTTGATGTCAAGGGGAAGGAAGCAGATTGGCGGTCGTGGCGTATCACTGGGTGGGTGGCGCTGACAAACGGATTAATGCTGGCCAAAGGGGTCAAGGGCCATATTCAGGATCTATATGCCCGAGTAAAGCTGGTGCGCAATGGGGCCGAAGTCAAACAGTTGTCGTTCAAGATTCACGATAGCGATGTTGCCCTGGAGGCGACCATCAGAAACTTGACGACCAAGCCCGTGATCACCGGCAAAATCGAGTCAAACCAGCTTGATCTGGATCTCCTGATTCCCAAAGGCGAACACTCGCCAATGCGAGAATTTCTCGAAACCTTGGCGGCCACGAGTCGAGGGACCGTCTTGGCTTCGGTCGCACGCGGACACTACGCACACATGAAGTTCGGCGGGCTGTCTGCACGGTTGAACTTTCAAAACGGGGTACTCGATGTCGATCGTATTTCCGGTGAATCAGCATCTGGACAGGTGGCCGGACGGATGGTGGTGTTACTTCCCCGGAAGGCGCCGGCGGAACTTGAACTCTCCCTCCGAGCCACGGGGATTGAAGTGAATGACCTGTTGAGGTTGACGAATACCCAATCTCACGGTATGTCCGGGCAGGTACGGCTAAGCGGCACAATTCGCGGACATGGGCGCAATCCCCATGGAGTCTATCCTTCACTCAACGGGAAGGCGGAGGTGTTGCTGGAAAACGGGCGCATTCTCAAATCAGACGAACGGACGGTGTGGAAGATCATCAGCTTGCTAAACCTCCCGGCTGTGCTGCAAGGGAAAGTTGATCTTGAAAAAGAAGGGCTACCTTACAATAAGATTTCCGGGACGGTCGTGATCCAGAATGGATTGTTTCAAACGGAAAACATGATCATCGATAGCCCGATTCTCAAGATCACAGGGGCGGGGAACTATGATTTGCCAACTGACCAGCTGGATCTTGTGATGGCCGTGAGTCCGTTTGGGTCGTATTCGCAATTCCTCAAGGCTATTCCGCTATTCGGGCGAATCTTTGATGGTGACCGTCCTGGATTGGCGACTGCGATCTTTACCGTCAAAGGAGCGATAGAAGACCCGGACGTGACGTATCAACCGGTAAGGTCCCTTGCGACCGGCCTTTCAGGGTTGGCCCAACTCGCGGTCGATGTCTTAAGGAATACGCTGACGCTTCCGCTCGATCTCGTCACTCCTGATGAAGAGAAAGGAGTTGGGCCAGAAAGTATGCCGGTGCCTGAACCGGTTCCTGCAACGCCTTGACCGACCTAGGACCCCGTGCTAGCATCCGACTCAAGATGCTGAAAATGCTCGTCGGCTTCGTTCTCGCATCGTTTGGTCTCTCAACGTACCTCAGAAGGTACGCCTCGCTCCCGCACTCGCTGCGGCCTTGCCGAGCGACCATTTTGAGCATCTTGAACATCCAGAAGTTAAGAGTTTGTTCATCTCAGACTCTCCACCCATCGCGGTCACTTCGCTAGTCGATCCATGAAACGCGCCACAGCCTCCGAACCAGAAGTAGCCACGCTATTTATTGCTGCCAGTGAAGCCGATTCGAATCTGTATTACGCGACGCGTTTCATCGCACCGGACTCGTTCGTTTATCTTGAAATCAAAGGCGAGCGGTTGGTGATCATGAGCGATCTAGAACTAGATCGCGCCAAGGCTCAAGCCTCGGTGGACCGGGTGTTGTCCTATTCCGAGATTGAACAAAGAGCAAATAGCCAGGGTATTAAGGACCCGAAGCCGGTCGACATCGTGCATGTCGTCTTGAAAGAGTTCAAAATCCGGCAGCTCTTGGTGCCGGCCAACTTTCCCTTCATCCATGCCAAGCGATTACAAGAGTTGGGGTATAGCCTCCACCCCAAGCGGGATCCGTTCTACGAGCAGCGCGTGCTGAAAACCGCAGAAGAGGTCCGGCATATCGAGGCGTCACAACGTGCCACGGAGGAAGCCGTGGCGATGGCGCATGCCTTGTTGCGGCAGGGCACCATCAAGAATGGTCAGATTTTGATCAACGGGACCGCGCTGACATCCGAGCGGATTAAGAAGCTGATAAACGTGAAGCTGATGGAACGCGATTGCGTGGCGCAACACACGATTGTAGCTGGCGGGGAACAGGCATGTGATCCGCATAATGAAGGGAGCGGACCGCTGCCGGCAGACCGCAGCATCATTTTCGAT
>JBQTHY010000184.1:0-5536 GCA_052389395.1 Nitrospiraceae bacterium
CAAATAAACGCGAGCATAGCCAGTGCAATCACCAGGAAGAACCCGGCTCGTACGTCGTGCAATACAGGGATCATGGTACATCCCCCCTCTTGATCGATTCACCCGCTCCGCCATCCACATTCACAGAGCCATGGGCTCATGGGGTCGACCTTATGAAGGGTTTTCCCACAACATGGACATTGGCGAGTCCAGGCGTTACGCACCTCCCCCTTAAGCCTATCAGGTTTTGATCCTCCCTGCATCCTTTGTCATCACTTTCTGGAATTAGTGTAGATTAGGGTTAACAATAGGTCTATGCAGCTTTTGGTGGGGAATCTTGTCGGCAGGTCACCGCTCTCCTGGTTGGAGATCCTCCGGAACCATTTGTCCTTACAATGCCTTAGTAGCATGGGAGCAAGGATGAAGGATGATTGAGGTGCCCCCGGAGGTAAAAGAGGACTTTCTCGGAAGGCGGGGGGCTCTTCGGAGACTCCCATCACAAGCCGTGTTTGACATATTTCTAGCGCTCCATCAGATTCAGATTCCTGATCACCAGCTCCAACCGCTGTTGCTCAGGTTCCGTGATTCGAAAGAAGGCCAGCCCAAAGATCTGGCCACTAACCCACTGGACACTCGCCGCCTCAACCATGAGCGGCCATTCTAAGTCCGGTACGTAGATGCGTAGCTCCAACGATAAGCCTGGTTCCACGTTGACAAGACTTTCAATGCGGCATCCGCCCGTCGACAGGTCAAGCATGATGCCCGTCCCTTCCAGTTTCGAGGAAGACGAAAACGTGGTGCGGAATTGCACACGGAGGCGTGGCGTCGCCCGGCGATCCTCCGTCTTCATATCCATAACTGACCGGCCTTCCACCTTCCCATCAATGACGCGCTGGCCGAAGGCAATCCCGTGGATATCGGCGTCCTGTTCCGTCGCATACAAGACATCGGCTGAGAATTCACGCGTTCGGATGCCACGGTGATCATCCACGGAGATAAAGATGCGAAGCCGCCATTTCTCACCGTCCTTCAGGTGCTCTGGCGCGGACTGGATCTTGTATCCCTGATGCTCGTCCGTCTTTCCCATTGGTTTACTTCCTCCCGTTTGGCCGCAACCCCTTCCGCTCCGATACCCACCGGCGAGCCTCGGTTCGCTCCATCAGGAAGCCTATGGAGCGTCTTCCCCTCGTGGGCGATAGCCATTGTGACCTTCGCCTGATCTGGCGAAGGATATCACAGCGCTGTAACATGGCCGAAGCTCACGTCTCCCATGGGCAATTCCCTGCCCGCCGATACCCTGACCTCTCAGCCTCCTCCGCGTTGGTAAACGGTACTTGAATGTGCCTCTCGCAGAACACTGCTCCGACAGCACCACCTGGGTGCCAGGAATTGTTCGATTCGTTCAGGAGCTGGAGCGGAATTTCCAGCCATTTGTGGAGCCGACCGCCAGAAGTGGTCGTACTGACTCAATATGCAGTCAAGATATGGGCGGTATGGAGTTTGCTTTCGTTTACCGAAGAGCAATATCAACGGAGGAACAACATGGCAGCTAATCGGCCATATTGTGACTCTCAAGGAGGTAGAGCGCCATGATCTCAGAAAATGATGCTTTATCGCTTGAATCCGAGGTGGAGAACAGGCGGCCCGTCGTGGATTCGGACATCGCGACTGTCATGAATGATCCTGTTGCTGTCGAGCACCGTAAGCACCCACGTCATCCTGTCTGTTTCAAAAGTATCTTTTCCACTGACGGGGTGCGAATCGAGGACGGTGTTGTGCTTGATCTTTCCCTTGGAGGATGTCGGATGACAAGCACCATTCCCATTCCTTCTGGCACCCCGATGGAACTTCATATTCGGCCCGATCAACACTCCCCTGTTTATGTCCCCAGAGGAATTGTACGTTGGGTGGGGGATTCCACTTTCGGTGTCGAATTCAACGAGGTACCAGAACTCGAATCAGCCACGCTCACTCGCCTGCTGTGGTCGTTACCCTGTTGAACGCTTTTCTAAGCTCCGAAGGTCGTTGATAAGCGGCGGGAGGGAGGAAACAGGAAGGGCATGGGAGCCTCGCTAGCGTAATTTAGTGCTAGAAGGGATCTAAATCAGGGCGCGAGGGTCGCAGGGTACTGGCAGCTAGCTAAATAGGTGAGAACACTGGATTACAACAAGGGAAGGATTGCGTGCTTGTGTTCAACTAAATCAACCTGCTTTCCGTCTTTCATACAGTGGGCGTCTTGATTCTGACCGGTTCGCTCCTTCCATTGATAACCGGACTCCACCGGGCAGAGTGCTCGCACAGTCGCAACTTCCGCCAGGATGCCAGCCGCTTCCTCGGGGTTGGTAATTGCCTGCGGCACTCGCGCCGTTCCGCTCCATCGAATCGCGCCAGTTTCCACATCGACGCCCCGCACCGCCACGCTGACATGATAGACGGTTTCAGACCGTGCACTGCCGTTGTACATACTCACATGTGCTTGGCTGACCACAATGGACTTTTCCGTTACCTCGACAAAAAAGACCCGATCGGCGCCGATGAGCTTTCCGACGCGGATGATGTGGGCGTCATCCACGGGGCTGTGGGTCAGGTGGATCTTGTGTTCATCGAAAATCTGCTGTACCCGCGCGCGTTCAACCACGACCAGCCCGACCCGCTGCGCGAGTGTAATAAGATGGTTGCCAGCACTTGGATGATTACTCCACACAACGGCTCGGCGAGCTGGGGACCGGCCCGGTTCTGTGGGCGCGTGACTTCCACTGGTGACGGGAAAAACCACATGACCGCACGATACGAGGAGGAGTGAAAGAACACATATTAGGCAGAGAACGCCGATCATTTTGAATGGCCCACGATTGGTCGTGACTGCACACTGAGCAGGGAAGCGACGGTAGGGACGAATCATGAAGGCCATTAGGAGCCTCGCAGGGAGGCGTATTCTAGGAGGGGATACGAAGAACGCGCAAGGCCGAACTTGGTAACAGCCCCGTCCGTCCTCAACGAAGCCGCCGCTCAGCGTCGCTCATCCGGAAACGTCGACGGCGGTCGGTCAAACTGGTAGCCTTTCATGCCTCCGCCATACTCTCGAATGATCCCGTGGTTTCCTGGGGAATCGGGATACCGTGTGACCCCGCCGGTTTCTGACAACGTGCCACTGCTGCCCGTGCGAGCATCATACAATCCGCGCTGCTTCCAGAGCGGGGCGTAGGGGTTTGAGGAATCGGGGAGCGCGTCATAGATCGTTCGCTGGTTTTCGGTGCTGGAGGCATAGCCGGAGGGTTCAGGCGCCGAGGGGTTGTCGAAGTGGAATTGCTGTTCCGCGAAGTCGGGGCCACCGACGGCAATGACGCAGCCCAACACAATGCACTGGACCGGTTCCATGGGGCACCTCCATGTTCATGGGCCTATCCTTCTACCATTGTACTCGATACTAACACCCCCTGCTGATCTCTTTCGAAAACGGATCCCTACCACTCCCTACCACCAAACCTCGCCTTGCCCGAAATACCGTGGATATCTTGGGGGGCGCTTAGGGCTGGAGGGAACAAGGAGGCTCTCGATCGACTCAACGGACCTGTGGAGAAGGCGCGTTCTGAGGACAAATCTGAATGCCCCCCGCACAACCTGTAGTTCGATTCTCATAATTGAATGTCCCTCCGGATGAATTCCACCACATGGTTGAATTCTCGATTTGAACCATCAAGGGAGTGATGGACAATTTCAATCTGTTCAGCCGATCCGACACCGAGCCCCAATTCTACTGCCTTTTTGATTTGTCTCTGTTCCCATACGCCTTTTCCCGTCACTTCGTTCCAGGCTTTGTGATAACGAATAAGGGCTAGGGCAACCACATCTAAGGCCACTCGATCTCCGCTTAAGAGCAACAGGTTGGTGCGCGCTGGCGTTCCGCTTGTTGGACCTCCGGCAATCATGATCGTTGTCCCGTCAGCAATATTCAACATTGGATGGACTGCGAGATTGAGCTCGGCTATGCGCTCATGCCAGCTCCCAGCCAAGAATGCCACGGAAGGCCGATTTTTTGGATGAACAATTCCCACAAAGTTTTTCAAACAACAGGAATAACTCGCAAACCGATGAGTCTTTACGACTGGCAGGTTAATGATGACATCCGCATCATACACAGGCTTGGAAACAAAATAGGATTCAAGAATTTGTGCTTGTTCTGGTTTTACTTTTACCCAAGGCTCATCTTCCAACGCTAACACCCGAGCCCCGGCCTCTTCTGCAGCTTTTTGAACGCCAGTTTCTTTCAGATTGTCTCTGGTTGGAAATCGAATAATCCCGGAGCTATCGCCAACAATAATGTCCGAGGGGCCAGATTGCTTCATGAACTGCGCACCGGCTTTGACCACGGCAGGACTCGTAATGGTTGGAGGAGGCCGGTCATTCACAACATTTGGCTTGATCACAACGCGCTTTCCCGTTAGTCGCAATTTTTCAACTCCGCCCAACAATTCAATCCCAGCTCGCAGCATTCCTGCGGGGTTCATCCCATGAATGATTACAACAATGGACTTTCCATCCTTGACAAAAGGATTGGCAGGCAGGGGCTTTGCCGGAACTAATGGAGCTTCTGGATCAAACAAAATATGACCCCACTATCTAGGAGGTGTCATAACCAAGAATGGAGACAAGCCAACCGTTTGAGCAGTTTTATTGAGAAATTCCCGCCGCATCACAGCCATATCCTCCTCCAGACGACCAGCGAGAGATGTTAGAGAATCATTGAAGTTCCCTGTCGTCGACATGCACAAAAAACAGAACAACAGACCAACGGCAGCTTGAGCAATGTGCCAGCGTTGTACGTAACATCAGACTGCGCAGGGATGCCACGGTAGGGGCGAACGTGAAGGCCATGGGAGCTTCGCAGGGAGACTCATTCTAGGAGGGATGCGACGGAGAACTCAAGAGTCAGATGGGTCAGCTTCAAGGAGCTGACTCGTTGTTCCTACTGGTGCGCCCGGCAGGAATTGAACCTGCGACCTACGGGTTCGAAGGCCTATGAAGTGGTTGTCTCTAATCCAGCGGGAGGTCCCCGCCTGTAAAGGCGGGGGTGTGAGCAAGGTCCCGCGTCTTCCGGTAGACTGCGATGCGTGAAACTGCACAAAGCGGCTCACACGGTCTACAAGACCCAGTACCATATCGTGTGGGTGACCAGATTCGGCCGCAAGATCCTTGTCGAGAGTGTGGCTAAATACTTGCGGGTCAAGCTGCAGGAAGTGCGGAAATACTATCCGGACTGGCATTTCACGGAGATTGGGATCGACAAGGATCATGTGCATGTGCACATGGTGATCCCACCGAAATACAGCGTGAGTTTTGCGGTGGAGACGATCAAGAAGAACACGAGTCGCGCCCTGCGAGAGAAGGTTCGGTTTCTGGATAAGGTGTATTGGGATCGCGGCGGAATCTGGTCAACAGGGTACTTTGTGTCCACGGTCGGGATTACGGAGGAGATCGTCAGGCGGTACGTAGCCCGGCAAGGGAAGGAAGACGCGGGACAAGCGCAGCTTGAATTCTGAGAGAACCCCGCCTGTCA
>JBQTHY010000185.1:0-2822 GCA_052389395.1 Nitrospiraceae bacterium
CTGTGCGGACGGAATCTTACGCTGTCGTTATTTCAGATCACAAGCGGGCTGGCGTAGCTCAATCGGCAGAGCAGCGGTTTTGTAAACCGCAGGTTGGAGGTTCGATTCCTCTCGCCAGCTCCACAAAGCGAACCTCCAACCCATGGTCACGATGGGGATGGGACGCGTTCGGGGGTAGCGTGGTAGCGGGCTTGCCCTCTAGGCAGGAGCCGGTGAGGAAGGCTTCAGAGCCGATCCGGCGACGGTTGGAGGTTCGATTCCTCTCGCCAGCTCCAACCAACCTTCAGCAATTCCAAGGAGTCGCTGCCCAACCGCATTGGACCGTTTTAGGGAGTTGTCAGGTGTTCGTGGCAAGGCGCCGGGCGTGATAAATACTTCGGATGTGTGATTGCCAGACCTGACACTCTATTTTCTTCTAATCAGGACAGATTGCACATATCTTGCATGAACTTTGCTTCTTCATAGTAGATGCCGAGCGGAAAACTTGGTCACTATCACTACATGAGGTGCGAGAATGAGCAGACCATCATTTCTGGGAATCTTGACATTATTCATCCTCTTCATAGCGTCAATTCTATTCCAGCTAACGATGTACCAACGCCTAGACAACATCGAGCGTAGCGTAAACAAGATCACCAGTAGCATAAACAAGATCACCATGAAGCAACAGCACGCTACCAGTCCGAAGTTAGATCTAGCTGCTCCACAGTTGGAGGAGAAAGAGATACTACGGAAACGCGCACACAAAAATACGGATGAATCAGCTACAAATCCAATCATAGATCCACCTCCTCCCCGACCTGCTCCGGTTCCTGCGGTACGAGAAACAGTCAAAACTAAACGGAATGATCGACTGAATACAGCAATGGTGAGGCCAGAACCATTTGATGCATTCGAAGGATACGACAACTTACAGGTTGATGAGGTATGCCGGAGTCTCGGGAAGGATACGATCATTTCAGAAGACAAAAAGAAATGGACATGTGGTGACTGATCTATAAATTTTGTCATGACCTACCAAGGCATTCACATGAAACGACTGCTCCTGGTCACACTCCTGGTGCTGAGTCATGGACCGGTATCTGCAGAGTGGGTGGCGGTTGAGAGAAAATATCAAACATCAGGAGTACAGACGGTATACATCGATTCAGCCACCATCCGCCGAGAAGGGAATCTGGTGACGCTGGTGACACTACTCGACTGGGAGTGGAAGCAAGGGAATAGGTCACCGAGTCGATTCCACTCGACGAGGATCGAGAAGCAATTCGACTGCGCGGACAAGCGTTTCCGGTCACTGGCGTTCACGCACTTTTCGGGCCATATGGGAACCGGGAGACCAGCGGGTGGATACGGAGGCGAAGGCTACTGGGTACCAGTTGAACCAGAGAGTATCAACCACGCTCTGTGGGAAGTCGCCTGCGGAACGTCGGGAGAGCGCAGTCCGTGAGTGAGCCCCGTCCCAAACGCGACAGCATGTCCCTCGAAGAAGCGACCATCTCCGTTGCCGCCAACTTTTCCAGCCGCGTCGTCTCTGTCCTCGACGGCGACACCCTCGAAGTTCTTCACGACAACAAAGCAGAACGCATCCGCTGAGCGTCATCGACTGCCCAGAGAAGGGCCCGCCCTACGGCAAGCGAGCCAAGCAAGCCGCCTCAGCACTCGTCTTTGGCAAAGCAGTCACGCTCCAAGGAAAGCTGGTGTTGGTGGTTTCGGAAGTATGCGCCATACCATGTTGCGCTTGAGAAACTAGAAAAGGAAGCGTGAGATGCGAAGAGAGGCTTGTGGGCTGATTCGTGACCGCTGCCGCCGTGGGGGTGACGACGGTCACGAGTTCTCGCCCGTTGATGAAATGTCGCCATTCCCACACTGGTTCTTGCGCATTCCTTCGCCTGGCCGGATCAAACTCAGCACGGTGGGGTTGGGATCGTAAGAGCCAACAGAAGAGAACTGATGAAAAAATCAATACTTTTTGTAATGCTTCCATTACTGATAGTCCTTGGCGCAGTCCTGAGCGATGGCTGTACCACGCTCAAGCGATTGGCCTATGAGGGATTGGGCCGGGATGACTGGCAGCAGCCAGAGCGAGTTATCAATACACTCGGAATCCAGCGAGGAGAGGACATTGCCGATCTGGGCGCAGGTGGCGGCTACTTCACCTTTCGGTTAGCCGATGCGACGGGTTCGAGCGGGACAGTTTATGCGGCGGATGTGGATCGAGGAATGGTGGAATATCTAAACCAGCGTGCCCAGGAGGACGGGTACAAGAATGTCAAGGCCATACTGAGCGAATCTGACGATCCGCTGCTCCCTCCGCATGGGATAGATTTGATCTTCTCATGCAATACCTACCACCATCTCAAGAGAAGGGTGGACTATTTTACGAAAATGAGCAAGTACCTCCGTGACGGTGGACGGGTTGCCATCATCGACTTTGCGGGAAAGACCTGGTTCCAGAGACTCCTTGGCCATATCACCCCGGTCGAGATCATTAAATTCGAAATGGAGGCTGCAGGGTATCGCCTCAAAGATGAGCATGACTTCCTATCCAAACAAGGCTTCCTTGTTTTTTCGAAATGAAAAGAGGTTGAAATGGTGTGGTAGGAAAGGGGGATTGCCTATGTCATCAAAGACTTGAGCAACCCCCCAAGAGCTGACTTGAGGACCGCAGGTCGGATGGTTCGATTCCTCTCGCCAGCTCCATTTCCGGATCAGTCCTGAACATCCGTTATCAGCCCCGCCCAAGTTCCAGTCTCCCGCTCCCTACCAGGTTAGTACGGGGATCTTGACCCACCTACACAAGAAGGTGTAAGGGTGCCTTCCCC
>JBQTHY010000186.1:0-5501 GCA_052389395.1 Nitrospiraceae bacterium
AGGGTGTCGGGGTCGAACGTCGTCATGATGCATCGCCCACGCAAGTCTTGGACTCCGATGATGATGTCTCCGATGCGCAGGCATTGCCCGGGCCACGAGCGCTCTGCCAACCCTTCGACCCCGCCGATTACGAGATTGGGTCTGTGGCGTCGACCGTCATGTCCGAATGCCGCGATCGCTCCGTCCGTCGCCACCAGGAGAGGCAGCACGTCAAAACGATCGATTGTCTCATCGCGAACCAGCCTGGCGCCGGGCCCCACGATATCCACAACATCTTTGCGGACCTTGGGATTGCTCCACAGAAGGCCGCCAACCACAGGCTCTCCTGACTCATTGAGGGTGGCATGGTGACCGAGAAGCCGTGGGTGCGTTCTGGCCGTGATCACATGACCGATCGCGTCCTCCACATGAAAGACGCGATCTCCCTCGATGCCGAGTGGTCCGATGCGCGCGTGATTCATCTGTTCACCGGCCATCGACTTAACCGGATATCGCCAAATCTGCGCCACCTTCATGGTGTGATCTCCTTCGACAAAGAGGAAGGCGCTTCTTCACAGAGCGCCTTCACGATTTCACCGTTTCAAGTTGAGCCTCGAGCTCGGCAATTCGCCTCTTCAACGGCCCTACATACTCTTCGACCTCTTCCGCCGAGTACCGTGGTGTGATGTACTTGGGACAGTTCCAGTCGAACGAGACGACGTCGATGAAGACCAGCCGCTCCACGCTCGACCGCATCTTGGGATCAGTGATCTGCGTAATGAGTTCCGGATGAACTCGGACATCTTCCACACGGGCATGGCCAAGAATCTTCAGTCGCTCACGATTCTTGTAGTCCATGAGAAACAGCGCCACTCGGCCGTTCACTGAGACGTTGCCGATCGTGAGCAGCTGGCGATTCCCTTTGTAGTCGGCGAAGGCCAGCGTCGTCTCGTTGACCACCCGCAGGAATCCCTGAGGTCCACCGCGATGCTGAATGTAGGGCCATCCGGTTTCGCTGATGGAACCCAGATAAAAGCTGTCCCGAGCTGCAATAAACTCCGCCTCGGCTTGGCCCAGCGGGTCTCGTTCGGGAGCCCCTGCGATGTTCACTGCCCTTCCGTAGTACTGCCTCTGTGCTCGGCGTACTGAGTCCGTAAACATCAGATCGAGATATTTCGTCGCCATCGCTTCCCTCTCTATCAGGATGCTGAAAACGTCCGCCAGCATCGTTCTCGTGTCGCTCAGAGGTTCACGTACCGAAGCGTACGCCTCGCCTCTTCGCTCGCTGTGGCCTCGCTGGACAGCCGTTTTGAGCATCCTGAGGCAAGTGTCACACCTGTTAAAACACAACCGTATTCCATCCCTCTGCCACGTAACGGCGGAGGCTCAAGAGTCCCGCGGTTCCGGCTAGTGCATGGTCCTTCACCATCGGCACCCCGCACGACTTGACGCTTTCCGTTGCCCCAAAGACCTCCGCACAGCCACATGAGGCGCCTTGCACCACATCGCGGACGGCGTCGTAGAGGCCATTGGCTGGATGCGAGAGCTTGGTGAGTTCAGCCGGCCAACGAGTCCCGGTCCCATTGAAGACCACGGCGACTTCATCACCCTTCTGTTTACATTCGGATGCGAGCGCCAGCGCGTTAAAGACTCGGCCAAGCGCTTCTTCGGAACCACTTTTCGGATCGGACATGATGATGATGGCAGTTTTCATGGGTTCTCCTTGGATTAAAAGATTTCCACAACATTGTGGGTATCTATTCAGCTCTGCTGACTGCTTCGCACCGGTCATTACACTTGTTCTCTATGGCAAGGCCAGTGCCACGTGCCGCCACATTTGGTGAAACAAGATAAACTGCTGGCGAGACAAGGAGTTGTCGAACTATTCATGGCTAGATGAACCAGCGCATTAAAGAGATGTGGCCACGAGATGTCGTGGAGCTACGATATGTCGTGGGGATGGAACGTGATATTCGTTGCTATGCGGTGGGGCGAGGTTTCTTGACGCCGAGCTTCTGCATACGAGACCGGAGCGTGTTGGGATGAAGACCCAGCCGAGTGGCGGCTCCCTCCTTTCCTTCGATGACCCAATTCACATCGTGGAGGATGCGGAAGATGTGGGCGCGTTCTACCTCCTCCAAGGAATCTGCAGCCGGCAGCGGCGGTACTGAGTTCCGGTGAAGCAGCACGTCATCGATCTGAAGCAACGGTCCTTTTGCGAGGATCGTGGCCCGTTCGATGACATTTTCTAATTCCCGAATGTTGCCGGGCCAGGAATATTTCGTGAGGCGGTCCATGGTCGCTTGAGTGACCCCGTCGATCTTCTTGCCTATCTTGCTTGAGAACTTGCTGATAAATCGGTTGACCAAGAGCGGGATATCCGATGCACGGGCGGACAGAGGCGGCATCTCGATTGGGAACACATTTAGCCGGTAGAAAAGATCTGATCTGAACGAGGATGCGTTCACCGCATGGTGCAGATCGCGGTTTGTGGCGGCGATGACTCGCACATCCACTTTCGTCGACTTCTGGCTTCCCACCCGGTCGAATTCCCGCTCTTGGAGGACACGAAGCAGCTTGATCTGCGTGTCCGCCGCCAGTTCACCGACTTCATCCAAGAATATCGTCCCGCCATCGGCCAGCTCAAAGCGGCCGATCCGCCTCGCTGTGGCGCCGGTGAAGGCACCCTTCTCGTGGCCGAAGAGTTCGCTCTCCACCAGATTGGAGGGGATCGCCCCGCAATTCACGCGAACCAGTGGGCGTGCCTTCCGTGGACTCAGATTGTGAATGGCTCTGGCGATCAATTCTTTGCCAGTTCCGGTTTCGCCGAGAATCAGGACGGTCGAGTCGGTGGGTGCAACCTGTTCGACCTTCCTCAGCACCGATTTGATCGCCGGACTGTTCCCGACAATCTCCTCGAAGTTGTGTTCAAGCTTGATCTCTTCCTGGAGGTAGAGATTTTCGGCCTGGAGCCGGTTCTTGAGCTGCTCGACCTCGGCGAAGAGTTGCGCATTCTTGATCGCGATGGCGGCTCCATTGGCGAAGACAGCCAATCGTTCGAATTCCTCATCAGTGAGAGGGCGTCGACCGAACAGAGCCATGACCCCCAGCAGTTCTCCGCGGAAAGTCAACGGATGGCCGGCAAAGGACTTCAGGCCGTTCTCCGTCATCCATGGCTTGTTCGGCAGCCGGTCGTCACCCATGACGTCGTTCGTGGACATTGCCCCCCAACCCTGAGCGATGCGACCGATCTTCAACGCGCCAAGAGGGATGCGACGGTATTCCCCATTTAGATTAGTATAGAGACCGGCGCTCGCTGCCAGGTGGAGACAGCGCGCGCGATTGGCGCAATCTGCGGCCTTGTAGCACTGGACGCATAGATCGCCCGGGCCTAGCAGCCAGATGCGGGCGAAGGCCGCATCCAGCTCCTCGACCAGCCCTTGTGTGATCGTGGTGAGAACTAGTTGCAGATCCAGACTCGAGACCATTTGGAGCGCGATGCGCTCCAGGATCTGCCGAACATTTCGTGAAGGTGATGGAACAGAAGCGTCACCCATCGTCTCAACTCCGAGCCGGATCGAAGCCAGCTTGAAGTACGATAGGAAGCAGACCACGGATTGTCAATTGTGCACTAGCTGTACTGATCCCACGTATCGCATTGTTTGATAGCCCAGAATACGGCTTCCTTGAGTTTCTTGAGAGTCACGTTGTCGGGATCGCGGATGGCCTGCAGCTTCTTATCGATTGCGTAAAGAGGTTCAATCGACCGCTTGTCCGGTATCTTCCCGAGGGCCCACGCGACCTCCGTCAGGACCGCCCAATCAGTCTTCGGATCCTGAAGCTTCGCCAGCAGCGGCTGCACGACGGACGCGTCGCCATGGATCCCACCGATCTGCCCCAGCCCCTTCGCTGCCGCCGCTTGAACTTCTGGCTGAGGCGCGGTGTTCATGATATCGACGAGGACGGGGATCCCATCCCTGCCGAGATTGCCCATGGCCACAAGGGCCTGTTTGACAAGATCTCGGTCCTTCAGCGCTTCCTTGAGCTTCGGCATGGCCTCATCAGCCTGCATCTCTCCCAAGAGCGAAATGATTTTGACTTTCCGTGCCTGACTTGTATCCGCCAAGTCCAGCACCTTGAGCAGGCGATCCGGGTGGCCCCACTCTGCCGCCAAGAGAAGAGGAAAGTCGTATTTTTCAAGCGCCTCCTTCAGCTTGGCGATCGCATAGGCGCCTGGCTCCGCTGCCTGCGCCTGGTGCGCGGCGGCCACGGCGTCCTCAAAATCCGTCCGCACTTCTTTTTGCCACTTTATCTTCATGCCACCCAGCACATAGGTCAGCTGACAGGCAGGCCCCTTCCAGAGACGGGAGGGTGAATCAGGGAGATCCGCATCTCCTCCTGCAGCCGTGGTTCCCTCCCATGTCTTGCGTTGCTCACATTTGACTCGAAACACGACGTCATGGGGCTTAGCACTATCTTGCACCACGGTGTAGCCGACTTCACTGAGGCGTCGAGATGCTATCTCAGCGATGGACCCGGAATCGGCACTACCCTTATCTGTGAGGGCAATGGCCTCCACTAGAACGGTCTGAATTTTTTCAAGCTGGGCTCTTTGCTCGGGTGTGAAGTATTCCCGGTATGCCGAAGCGGTAGGGGCTAGAATACCGAGAGACAAGAGGAGCATCAGGCTACGTAGAGACAACGATCGTTGCATCGAGCACCTCCCAATCTCACCTACCGCCCATACGTATTCTTGGTGCAGGCACCCTTCATGTGGAGAGCAAGCTCAAGACGCATGTTTGACATTATAATAACGGCCCAGACTTGAAACCAGAGGTTCTCTTTTACTGCTACCTCCTTGACAGCGGAGCTTGCGGGAAAAGGGCAGTATGCATCGCGCCTATTTCAAACCGATCACCCCGGCCAGGTCATTGGCGATTGTGTTAGACTTGACACCCACAAGAAACAAAAAAATGCGCTAGGGCTATTGGGAGATCGCAGTTCAAGGTATTTGGCGCGCCGCTGGGCGTAGTCCGGGCAATCCTCATCAGTGCAATTATGGCGCTGGCAGTTGGTGGTTGTGCTTCTAAGGCGAGCCTCAGGATCAGTGATGTCCTTTCCGTTAACGACAAGATCAATCAGTTCGAAACAAAACTCGCTAAGCCTCAGGGGAGTATCTTCAAACACGTCGTAATAGGCAAACCATCCCCAAAAGGCGATAATCCCCTTTTTCTGAAAGACGGCTCTCAAGTGTTCGATGTCAACATCGAGGAGATCCTGATGTTTGCCACCCGGAGGAAGCGAAGCGACGACTGGTCGACTATCAGTCAAATCAGGGAAGGAAAAATCTTTTGGCAATCCCTGATCAAACCGCTGAAAATTGGAACGAGTCAAAGTGGTTCTCGCCGGGGTAATACCTTTATTATCCCAGACGATTCCAAATTGAACAGCAGTCGTTTTCCCATCTGTGATCTGTTTTGCTCCGATCTGGGGGTGAAAATTAGAAATGAAAGCTCTCTGAG
>JBQTHY010000187.1:0-6876 GCA_052389395.1 Nitrospiraceae bacterium
GCCGTTTCTCGTTGGAAAGCCTCGATCAGTCGATCCTGTTCACGGCGCCGGGCAACTCGCCGGCTGAACTTCAGAACCACCGTCAGCACGATCAACCCGACGGCCAATCCTCCGGCGGCCACCGGCACAGCCTGATCGATCACATATTCCTGGGTGTCGGGAGACAGCCGTTTCCAAATCCACACACCCGCCACGATGAGGCCGACGATGATGGCGATCACCGTCGGATTGGCTTGCCCTCGTTCGTGCCGTCGTGCCATGGGTGCAAGATCTTACGGGCAGGACTGACAGGTCGTCAACGAATCGACTCCCTTCAAACTCTTTCCTAGCACCCGTCACCGCCAGTGGGCTTGACCCTTCATTCTAGTTAGGACTACTCTGGCTCCGTGGAGCGACCGCACCTCAACGGAGATCCCTATCTCAAGCTTGTTCGCCCGCTGGTCGAGGCATACCTTGCTTTTTGGCGCGTCGACAGCCGACACATCAGATCCCTTCGGATGACGCCCTCGCAGTTCGATGTGATCGCCACGCTGGGCGATACGGAAGGCCTGACCTGTTCTGAATTGTCTGCGAAGACCCTTGTCACCAAAGGGACGCTCACCGGCGTCCTCGATCGTCTCGTCTCGAAAGGTCTGATCAGGCGGGATGCGATGAAAAGCGATCGCCGGTGCACCATGATCTCGTTAACTGAAAAAGGCAATGCGTTGTTTCGCAAGACCTTTGCAGCCCACGTCTCCTTCCTCCGTCCCTTTTTTGAACGGGCCTTGAGCCCCAAAGAAGTAGAGCAGGCTCGCACGCTGCTCGTTCGACTCCGAGATAGCTTTAGCAAAGGAGGCTGAGACTCAGGCTGAGGTCGAGCGTGACAAGAGAAACCCAGTTCAGCTTAACCTTTACCTCATCCTAAGCCCAAGCCTGATCTGCCCCATGCGCCTCACCATTTTAGGCTCCGGTACGAATGTTCATCCTACCCGTGCAGGATCGGGCTATCTGGTTCGCACAGACCAGACAATCTTGTTGGATTTTGGCCCACGCACATTGATGAACCTCATGAAAACCGGCGTGGATCGAAACCGGATCACCCATATCTTGTTCTCCCATTTTCATGCGGACCATTTTTCTGATTTCATCACGTTTTTCTTCGATGCGATGATCTTCACAAAGTATCAAGGCGGGAAACGGCCGCCGCTCACCGTCATCGGTCCTCGCGGCACAAGGCAGCTCTTCAGTGCCCTCTTCGCCGCACTGCCTGGCTTCAGCCGGGCACCGTTCGGCGTCTCTTTCAAGGAAGTCTCCGACCGTCCATTTTGGATCGGCAAGACGAAGATCGTTCCGCGAACGGTAACCCACAGCCCCCGTCTGCACTGTCTGGGATACAGACTCGAGTATAGCGGGAAAGCACTCGCCTATTCAGGAGACTCCCAGTACTGCAACAGCGTCGTGCGCCTCTGCGGAGATGCCGATCTTGCCATTCTCGACTGTTCCTTTCCGGCCAATCGACCGGGTCCGGTCCACTTGCACGCCGGACAATGTGGCCAAGTCGCCCAGGAGGCCGGCGTCGGCTTGCTTGTCTTGTCGCATTTCTACCCGATTGCAGATCGCTACGAGGTGAAAGCTCAAGCGGCCGAGAACTATGGGGGGAGGATTCGAAAGGGGAAGGATTTACTAACGATTACACTGTAGGGTAGCCCGCGGGCTACAGCCCTTCCTCGCGGGGCTCTCCGCCCAAGATTTCAATAAATTTCGTCATGCGGGCGGTCTTCACCGGTTCGTCCATCTTCGAGCAGATCGCTACGAGATTCTTCGCCATGCGGGAAAGGATCGCGCGAACCGGGCTTTTCTGCAGATACTTGTCGTCGAACCCATAACCCGCTTCCGTCAGAAAGCGAGCGCAGTTTTTCTCGGTCAACAATGCTCCGCCGTTGAAACAGTCGATGAAGATCTTGTAGCGATCGGACTCATACTTTACTAGGAAATGCCCGGGCATACCGATACCGAACAGCGGAAGGGTCAGGCGTTGCCCGATGAGCAGGTACACCACCGACAGGCTGATCGGAATTCCGACCCGACGATCCATGACACAATTGATGTAGCTGTTCTCTACTTCATAATAGTTCTTCGTATTGCCCCTGAATCCCTGTTCAGTGAAGATGTAACGATTAAGCGCATTGACCGTTTCCTCCCCGGACGCCCGCAAGCCGATCCGCGCACGCACTTCATGCGCCATCGTATCCAATTGGTTACGATAGTGCGCCACATCAAGAGTCGGATAAGCATAGCGGGCGATCAAGAAGGCTCCCTGTTCCAGACTCATGGCCTTGTCCGAGAGCGCCGCCAGTTCCGCCAGCTCGGCCTCTAACTTTCCCCCGTGGATTGCCTCAAGAACGGACGCGATCCGATCGGCCATTTCCGGCTGCTCGATCTCGGCTTCTTGTAACAGAGGAACCGCCGACGGGCCGATATCAATTAACTTCCCGCTGATCGTATGGACGATCCTGTCGTCTTCATCAGAGAGCAGGCGAATCAACGCACGGATCTGGTTCTCAGGTATGATCATCATTCCTCAGGTTTTCTCCCTCGTAATTCGTCGTTCGCATCTCGTATCTCGCAAGCGGTTCGACTCTGCTCACCGTCCTGAGCCAGTCGATGGACGAACCACGCTTCACGAGAGACGCTTCACGTACCTACCGTCATCCCATCGCCCGGCGGAACGCCTTCGCGCCGCCATACAGACAGAGAGCATCGAACACCAACATTACGACCAACACCATGCCTACATGCGGAAGGGCCTCGCTCCACCCGGACAGAATCAGGGGACGTACCGCATCAATGGCCCACGTCATCGGGTTGAACCGTGCGAGGAAACTCATCCAGCCCGGCATCGCCGCTAACGGCACCAGAGCCGAACTGAGGAAGATCATCGGCAACGAGAGGAATCCCAGAACGGAAAAAAAGTCGCCG
This sequence comes from Nitrospiraceae bacterium, assembly GCA_052389395.1. GTDB lineage: Bacteria > Nitrospirota > Nitrospiria > Nitrospirales > Nitrospiraceae > Nitrospira_D. The sequence continues at coordinate 2,959 of JBQTHY010000187.1, forward strand.
TGGCTTTTCACAGAAAACGCCATGGCCATCGAGATGGCCGTCAGCCCGACCCCGAACATCATCCCGATGAGCAGAATCGTTGCAATGCCGAGGAGCCCCGTCGCCGGCTCCACCCCGAATAGATAGGCCACGCCGATGATCAGCAGCACTTGGAGGGAGGTTATCGTCATGACGAAAATAAATCGACTCAGAATGACGGAGCTCCGATGAATCGGGGTGGACATTAAGCGCTCGAGAAACCCGTTTTCCTTATCGAACAGCAGATCGACCCCGCCGGCCAAACCGTTATTCAGGACGGTCATTACCACCACACCGGCCGCGAGGAAGCTGATGTAGTTGGGCGCCTGGGTAACCTGTATATCCGCGGCCCTCTGGAAGAGGTTGCCGAAGAAAATGAGCCAGAACAACATGGGCTGCACGAGCGTGAACAACATGCTGAACTTTTCACGACTCAACCGGCGGACCCACCGCATCGTCAATGCACTGATTTCTTGCCAATACTCTTTCATCGCTTCGCTCTAGTTTTGAGCTGTAAGTGCTTAATTAGCTGAGTTATCCGCTAACTCACCATTCAAAATTGAAAACTGCTCACTCCGCCGCATTTGGGGTCTCGTCCTGAATGCGGCGTCCTGTATGGGCCATGAACACATCGTCCAGCCGGGGCCTGTGGTAATCGATGAACTCCAGGCGGCAATCGAGCCGATTCGCCGCTTCCAAGATCGCCGGAATGGCTTTCTCAGCGGACTCAACTCGGATATCCAGCCCCGTCGCCGTCGCATTCACAGACCGAATTGCGGGCTGTCCCATCACAGCTGCGGCTAGGGCACCGACGCGGGCGGTTTCCTTGATCTTCAGCGAAACGATATCACCACCGAGCGTGATCTTGAGTTCGGCCGGTGCGCCAAGCGTCTTGATCTTGCCGCCATCGATGATAGCCAATCGATCGCAGAGCCGGTCCGCTTCATCCAGATAATTCGTCGTCATCACCACCGTCATGCCTCGGGTCTTTAGCATCCGCACATACTCCCAAATCCTGAGCCGGCTTTGGACGTCGAGACCAAGGGTCGGCTCGTCGAGGAACAAGATTTTTGGGTCTGGCAGCAAGCCGCAGGCGATATCGAGCTTGCGTTTCATGCCGCCGGAATAAGTCTTGGCCGGCCGATCCGCATGGGCCTCCAACTCGACCAACCTCAGCAATTCGGCAATGCGCTTGGCTGCTACTTCTTTTGTCAAGTGATAGAGCGCCCCGAGCAGTTCCAGGTGTTCACGGCCCGTGAGAAACCGGTCAATCGCTCGTTCCTGCGGCACATAGCCGATCAATGTCCGCACCAAGTCCGGCTCGCGCACCGTATCATGTCCAAGGACGGTGGCTGTACCGGAGGTCGGATGCAACAGCGTAATGAGCACGCGAAGGGTGGTGCTTTTCCCTGCACCGTTTGGCCCCAGCAGACCGAAGATTTCGCCTGCGTTGACGTGGAAGGATAGGTCATCGACAGCCTTGTGGCTGTCGTACGTTTTACACAGATGGCTGACAGTGATCGCGATGGCTCGATCCATTACTCCAAGCCTTTCGCGCCGCGATGATCGTGTAGCATGAATTGGATCAGATCATTCAATCGGCCCGCCCGCTGCTGCAGGCCGTCGGCTTCCAACAAAAATTGTTTTTCCAGCGGCGTGCACTCCAGGTAGGTCGAGAGAGTGTTCACCAACACTTCGTCGCTGACGTCCTCGCGAAAGAACTTCTGCCACGCCGTCGTGTCTTCCCTCATCTGCAGATACCGGCCGAGGACCTCGATCAGCGCGCGCCGAACGTCCGCTGCCAACCCCTCCTCAGAGAACATTGCTTTGACACGAATGGTCGCTTCGCGATACGGCTTCTCGAAATGCTCTTCCTGAATCTCGCAGCTTGCGAGTCCCTGGAGCAGGATGTTCGAGCGGCCATCCGAAAACGGATGGACGCTTACGATCCGTCCGACGCAGAGAATGGGATAAATCGCAGGATTCCCGTGGTAGTCGGGCTCCCATCCTTCTTTGAGCAATGCCATGGCGATGCATTGACCGCCGATCGTCGCGTCTGCCACCATCTGTCGATAGCGCGGTTCAAAAATGTGGAGCGGCAGATACGTCTTCGGAAAGAAGACGACAGTGGGCAGCGGAAATACCGGAAGGCGGTCTGGGATAGGAAACGGCTCGGCCTGCTCAGAAGGGACTCGATCCGAGGCTTTCCGCTCACGATCAAACTGCATGGCTCACGATAGCCGAGACTCGTGAAAATTGTCAACGCTGTTCGCTAACCGGCAACGTACCCCATGAATGCGTAAAGAGTGCTCTAATACTGGCGATTTGTGCGGTTCAAGAACCACGTGCTATAAGCTTCCAAGATGCAACCCGAGGCGTTCACTCCACGCTCTCCTTTTCCGCCGCTGAGCCGAGGCGAGTCATGACACGCGGCGTCGGACTGGCAATTTTCTTCGCCGCCTGGGTGGCCGGCGAATCGTTTGTCGTACTTGGCGGGGACTCCTCCACGCCGTCGTTTCGACCGGCGACCGCAGGCTACCGATACGCGTTTCCCAAAGACCATGGCTCGCACCCAGCCTATCGAACCGAATGGTGGTACTACACGGGCCATCTCCAGGCGAAGAATGGGCGGCCGTTCGGCTTTGAATTGACCTTCTTTCGTCGCGCCATCCCGACCGACGATGTAAAAACGCAGCCGTCACGGTGGTCGGTGGACCACCTATACCTAGCCCATTTCGCCGTGACCGACATCGCTGGTCAACGATTTAATTTCTCGGAAAAACTCAGCCGACCTGGGTTGGGAAAGGCCGGAGCCGATGAGTCCCGGCTTCACGTCTGGATCGACGACTGGCGTGCGGAGGCCTCAGTCGATCCTCCCGGCTCCCACACCCTGTTCGCACGAGATGGTGCCCTCGCTCTTGCGCTCTCTCTCCAACCGACCAAGCCCGTGGTCATCCATGGCCCAGACGGCATCAGTCGCAAAGGGACGGAAACGGGCCAAGCCTCCCACTACTATTCGTTCACAAGACTGGCCACAACCGGGAAGCTCACCATCGGTCATGAACAGTTCGACGTGACCGGGACCAGTTGGATGGATCATGAATTCGCCTCCGCCGATCTCGGTCCGGATGTGGTTAGATGGGACTGGTTCAGCGTGCAATTGACGGACAACAGCGAACTCCTGCTCTATCGCTTGCGTCGAAGCGATGGAACGACCGATCCTGTGTCCAGCGGCACGGTTGTGTCATCCGATGGAGAGACCCGACACCTCTCGGACGAAGATATGCGCATCGAAGCCACCGGGACTTGGACCAGCCCGGAGAGTAAGGCGGTCTATCCAAATAAATGGCACCTTACGATTCCATCCTTGGAACTTGCGCTTGATCTCGTTCCGTTGCTCGCGGATCAAGAACTTAGAACATCGCGCAGCACACAGGTCACCTATTGGGAAGGAGCCGTGGGCGTGTCAGGGGCGAAGCAGGGCCGGCCGGTAAAAGGCCAAGGCTATGTTGAGTTGACGGGGTACGCGAAGCGACTCACGGAGAAGCTATAAACTCCCACGCCTTGACTCATCTGGCGTCCATGTGGATAGGTCTCCCCCGCGCTGGCTCACCCCGTCGCTCTGACGCATGACAGAACGTTGGCCCCACGACAGATTGCGATTCCTTTACTTTTGCGTCGTTAGCGCTCTTCTGGTCCACCCCCTGCTCACCGGGTGCGAAAAGGAGAGCGAAGCCATCGTGTCGATCGCGCTCCATCCAACCAACGCGAACATCCTCTACGTCGCCACCAACGACGCCGTCTACAAATCCCGTGATGCCGGCGTTTCGTGGGAGCGGTTTCCGAGTTTCAGCGCTCGGCGGGTGACCACCATTGCGATTGACTCCCAGCTCCCGGCGA
>JBQTHY010000188.1:0-7791 GCA_052389395.1 Nitrospiraceae bacterium
TCGACCAAGCGCGTCAGGAACTCATGGGTTCGTTCCAAGCCCTCTCCGGCGAAGCGTTGAAACAGAATAACGAGGCGTTCCTGAAGCTGGCCGCCGTCTCGTTCGAGGCGCTCCATGTCAAAGCGGAGAGCGAGCTGGCTCAACGGCAGCAAGCCATCGACGGGTTGGTTCGCCCGCTGCACGAATCTCTTCGACGCTACGACGAACAGATGCGCCTGTTGGAGCAATCGCGACAATCGGCCTACGGCGGGTTGGATCAGCATCTGAAATCGTTGGCGGAGTCGCACCAGCGATTGCAGCAGGAGACAGGCAATCTGGTCAAGGCCTTACGCGCGCCGACCGTGCGGGGTCAATGGGGCGAAATCACGCTCAAGCGTGTGGCAGAACTCGCGGGGATGGTCGACCATTGTGATTTCGTCGAGCAACAATCCGTCACCGGTGATGACGGCCGTTTTCGGCCCGATATGGTCGTTCAGTTGCCGGGAGGGCGTCAAATCATCGTGGACGCCAAGACAGTGCTCGCGGCCTATCTGGACGCGCATGACGCGCAGGATGACGCGCAACGGGCCGCGGCCTTGCGCCGCCATGCCGAGCAGGTCCGAAGCCGCATGGATGAGTTGTCGTTGAAGGCCTACTGGACGCAGTTCGACCGCGCGCCCGAATTCGTGGTGTTATTTCTTCCCGGCGAGCAATTCCTGGGAGCCGCGTTGGATCAGGACCCGCGCCTCATCGAAGAAGGGTTTGCGCGCGGCGTGGTTTTGGCCACGCCGGCAACGCTCATTGCGTTGCTCCGTGCGGTGGCCTACGGCTGGCGGCAAGAGCAACTGAACGTGCATGCTGAAGAGGCCGGCCGATTGGGGAAGGATCTGTACGAGCGCATGGCATTGCTGGCCGAGCACTTGAATGATGTCGGCCAGGCGCTGGGGAAAAGCGTGACAGCTTACAACCGCGCCGTGGGTTCGTTGGAGACGCGCATTCTTCCGGCCGCGCGTCGGTTCAAGGAATTAGGCGTGTCGTCTGATAAAGACATACCCCTCCTAGAGCCGGCAGAGTTTATTCCGCGCAAGACCTTGCCGTTTGAGGCCGAGTAAGACTGTTGCAAAATCCCAAGAGGTCGGGATTCCATGGCCTCCTGGAAAGAAACAGAAGGGGCCAAGGTTGAGCGCAGAGGATGGTGAAAAAGCCCGCCCAGCAAGGCCGCAGTGAGCGAAAGGCTGTGGCGTACTCTCTGCGGTACGTTGAGGCCTTGAGCGATGCGAGAACGCCGCTGGAGGGCTTTTGCACCATCCTCAGAGTAAAGGAGAGTTCATGACCGACGAACAGTCCATGGTCGAGGATTTTCATCGCAAGTTTGATATTCTCGTGCAGGCGAGCCCGGCCATTCCCAATAGGTCCACCATGGAGCTTCGCGTGCGATTGATTCAGGAAGAGTTCGATGAGCTGAAAGAAGCCCTGGCCCGGGAGAATCTCGTTGCGGTGGCGAAAGAGATTGCCGACTTGCTGTACGTAGTCTATGGAACGGCGGTGTCGTACGGGATCGATATGGAGCCGGTGTTTCACGAGGTTCACCGTTCGAACCTCAGCAAGGTAGGGGGCTACAAACGTGTGGATGGGAAATGGGTCAAGCCGCCGACCTACTCACCAGCCAGCCTTGAACCGATTCTGGACGCGCAACGGGAGCACATGCTGGCAGGCGAGCTATCGGCCCTTGTCACCTCACCGGAGCCACGACCGGATCAATGAAAACCGTCCACTGTCCAAGGTGTGGAACGCCCGTCGTCCAGGTGATCTACCACGAAGGGACCGTCGAACGGGTGTTGAACCGCTTTAACATATTCCCATTCCGTTGCCAGATCTGCACAAGGCGGTTCCGCGCTTTTTGGAGCGCGTCGCCCAATGCCATGCCGGTGGCGGATCGACGGGAGTACAAGCGTTTACCGGTATCATTTCACGCCGAACTTCTCGCAGAGAATGCCGTGCGGACAGGTAATCGCGTGACGGAAATTTCCATGGGTGGCTGCACGGTTGAGACCTCCGCAACGCTGCCCCGCGGCAGCTTTCTCGAACTCATCATCAAGCCGGCATCGAATGAAGAGGCCATCAAGGTTGAGTCTGCCATGGTCTGTTCCGTGCGGCCGGAATCGATGGGCATCCGTTTCCTTGAGCTTCTGGCGAACGACAAACATCGGCTCAGCCAGGTCGTCCTTAGTTTACTCGTCGGACAAGGCGTCCACCCCAACCTTTTCTCCTAACCAATTCGTCGTTCATGAAGAGCTCGCTGAGCTCGCGCGACCGAGCTCCCCGCGACAAGCTCGGGGCCTGAGCTTGCCGAAGGCAGCATCGAGTCCAGTCGAGCCGCGTCGTTCAGAGGTAATTGACGGTCGCCTCGTTGCACCATGGAATCCATGGACCGATGAAACAATGAGCCAATGATCGAAGTGAGTGCCGCGTCATGCTGTTCATAGAGGTCGATGCGACCTCCTACAAGGGTCGCGTGGCTGGGGCTGCGATAAGAAGGTTATCGATGAGACGAACGGAGCCGAGGCGTACTGCGCCGAGGAGGACGGCGCGCGAAGTCACCAAGGAGAGCGGCTCCAACGTTCTGGGATCACACACAGCCAGATAGTCGATCGTGAGGGCAGGCTCTTCCTTGACGATCTGTTCCATCGTCGTCTGAATGGCGGCCACATTGGTAATGCCCTTCCGAATCGCATCAGCGCCGGCTCGTAGACTCTTGTACAGCGTGGTTGCAACAACCCGCTCCTTCGGCGAGAGATATACGTTGCGTGAACTCATCGCTAAGCCATCCTGCTCGCGGACCGTGGGGTGGACGATGATCTTCACGCCCAGGTTCAGATCCTCAACGAGTTGCCTCACCAGCGCTGACTGTTGAAAGTCTTTCTGGCCAAATAGGGCGAGGTGGGGTCGAACAACGCCGAAGAGCTTTGTGACCACGGTGGCGACACCGGAGAAATGTTGCGGGCGCGCCTCCCCTTCCCAGCGACGCGCGATCGAGGGGAGTAATACCGTCGTCTGGAATCCGTGGGGGTACATGGCGTGTCCGGTCGGCTCAAAGCAGACATCGGCTCCTTCCATTCGGCACAGGGCGCGGTCTTTTGAGATCGGGCGTGGGTAGTTGATTAGATCTTCCGTGCAACTAAATTGGGTCGGATTCACAAAGATGCTGACCACCACCGCATCGCATCGAAGGCGCGCGGCCCGAATCAGCGCTCGGTGGCCCCTATGCAACGCGCCCATCGTCGGAACGAAGCCGATCGTCACGCCCGCACGCCGCAGCCCATCACTCCAGGCTGCCATCGCCTTCAGGGAACGAATGACCTTCATGAGCCGGGCTGTGGGCTGCACGCGGGGCGCGAGCCGTAGCGAGTCGAAGGTTGGGGAAATAGGGGACGCACTTCAGACTTGTCCTTGACCTCGGCGAGCAACCGGCTAATCGTCCTTTGTTGTGTGGGATGCACCCACAATGGATCGAGTTCACTCATGGGCATAAGGACGAACCGACGCTGATGGAGTCGAGGATGAGGGACGACCAGACCGGGCTCATCGATCACTCGTCGGCCGTAGAAGAGGATGTCCAGATCCATCGTTCTGGGGCCGGAGCGGTTGTCCTCGTCACGTCCAAGCGAGCGCTCGATCTCCCGGAGCATACTCAACAGACTTTTCGGTGTGATATCGGTTTCAAGCTGCACCACACCGTTCAAAAACCAGCCGTCGCCCGGACTGCTTCCGTCATTGACAGGCTCCGTTTCGTAGAGAAGAGACACGGCGATGACTTGGGAGTGGGGAAGTAGGCTCAGCAGCGTCACCGCCCGATCACAGAAGTCGACACGATCTCCGACGTTCGACCCAAATCCGATGAAGACAGTCTCTCTCATGGGCGTCTCTCGTGAAGCGTTATTCGTGAATCGCTAAACGGGATGAGCGAAGGGGCATCTTGCGAGCGACGTTTCACGCTTCACAAACGACATACTTTTAGAATCCGGCTTTCCGGATTCGTTCCACCGCTTCCGCCAGCCGCTCTTTCGTCGTGCAGACGGTCATCCGGATATACCCTTCACCGGGGGCGCCGAAGCCATTACCGGGCGTCGTCACGATGCCGGCATGTTCCAACAGGTGCGCAGCAAATGAGGTCGAAGTGTACCCCTTGGGCACCGCCACCCAGATGTAGAAAGTGGCTGGAGGCGGATCGACGTCCAATCCAAGTTTCTTGAGGCCAGGCACGAGGGTATCTCGCCGTTCCTGGTAAGCCTTCCGTAAGCCGTCCGTGACGGAATCGTTCAGACCGAGGGCTGTCATACCCGCCGCTTGCACAGCCTCGAACACGCCGGAATCCAGATTGCTCTTCACTTTCGCAAGTCCTGCCAAGACATCCTTCTGGCCGACTGCGAAACCGATCCGCCAGCCGGTCATGTTGTAGGTCTTCGACAGCGAGTGGAATTCGATACCCACCTCCTTGGCTCCGTCCACTTCCAAGAAACTCGCCGGCCGCTTGCCGTCGTAAAAAATCTCCGAATAGGCGGCATCGTGGCAGACGATCACCTCATGCTCCCTGGCGAACTCCACCACCCGCTTGAAGTACTCCTTGGTCATGATGACCGAGGTCGGGTTATTCGGCGAATTCAGCCACATTAATTTGGCTTTCTTGGCCACATCTTTCGGGATCGCGTCGAGATCTGGCAGAAATCCGTTCGCTTTCGTGAGCGGCATGATGTGCGACACACCGCCTGAGAAACTGGTACCGACCGGATACACGGGATAGCCGGGGCTCGGGACCAGCACAGTATCGCCAGGATCGACAAAGGCGAGGTGGATATGGCCGATTCCTTCCTTGGATCCGATCAAGGTCAGCACTTCGTTGGCCGGATCAAGCGTCACATGGAACCGCCGCTTGTACCAAGCCGCCACCGCTTTCCTGAACGCCAGCATGCCTTCATAGGATGGATACTGGTGGTGCTTGGGATCCTTGGCTGCCTTCGCCAGACTGTCGATGATCGGAGCCGGCGTCGGCAAATCCGGATCGCCGATGCCAAGGTTGATGATGTCGACCCCACGCGCAATCGCGGCCTGTTTCATCTTATCGATGGCGGCGAAGAGATAGGGAGGTAGAGTCTTAATGCGAGTGGCGACTTTGATCGGGAAACCGGTCATTTCTTCGGCTCCTTTCAAGACTAGTTCACATGTCTGAAAGTTAAAAAGTTTGAAAGTTCAGAGGAAACTTTCGAACTTGTGCACTTTCAAACCGGGAGAGCTAGGTTACTTCAGAGCACGGTTGGCAATCAACGATGAGACGAGAGTAGATGGTCGATAAGCCGATCAGCGATCTGATGGAGCTGCGGGAGGTGGGAAAGGGCTGTTGATTTGACCTGTTGCGCCGTGAGCTTGGCCTTAGATAGGTCCGGCGCACATTCTTGGCACAAGGAGTCGATGCCGTGCTCTTCCAGTTCCAGATGGAACAAGAGCCCGTAGGCACAAGGGCCATAGCGAAAGGCTTGTAACGGTGCGATGGCAGAGCCGGCCAGTGGCACGCAATCATTCGGCAGATCGAAGACCTCACCGTGCCATTCAAACACCTCGAAGGTGTCAGGGCAGGACCCGAACACGGGGTCGCCCCTGCCCTCATTTGTCAGCCGAACGGGCGTCATCCCGATTTCCAGTGCCTTGCCGGATCGCACGGTGGCGCCCAGCGCTTTGGCCATGAACTGGCTGCCGAGGCAAACACCGATCACCGGCTTGCCGGCTAGCAGCGCAGAGCGAATGAACGTCGTTTCTTCGGAGATCCAGGGATCAGGATCGTTCACCGACATCGGCCCGCCCATTACGATCAAGAGATCGCCAGCGTCCTTGGGCAGTCTGTCCTGAGGGACCAGATATCGATCAAGGCTCACACACCTCGTCGTGAGCGCGTTCGCCAGGGCTCCGGGGCCTTCGAAGGGAACATGTTTCAAACACACCGCGCGCATACATCGCTATGTTATTCTTACTGTGGCCGGTCCTCAAGATCTGTTCGGATCGATAGTCTCCAGCCGAAATCCCACTCCAGTTCCGCGTTTCGAGCGCTTGACATACAACCATAACATGCGTATGGTTTTCCATATGAAGACAACGCTTGTGGTCAATGACACGATCATGAAACGCCTCAAGGCCGAGGCGGCACGCCAGGGACGCACCATTTCGGAGCTAGTGGAGTCCGCCCTCCGACAGTTGCTCGATGCGCCACACCCCAAACGGGCGAAGCTCCCCCCGCTCCCCCGCTACAATCTCGGTGGAGCTCTGGTGGACATCGCGGACCGTGACGCTCTGTATCAGGCTATGGAAGGCCGTTGATGTTCGTCGTCGATACAAACGTCTTCATCTACAGCCTCAATCGTGCTTGCGACGAACATGCCGTCTGTCGAGCCCACTTGGAACGATGGCGATCCCAAACCACGCCCTGGTATTCGACGTGGGGGATTCTCTATGAAGTCTTGCGAGTGGCCAGCCATCCGCGAGTATTTCGCAAACCTCTGGCGGTCGACGCGATTTGGAAATTCATAGCGGGTGTGATGGCCTCCCCGAGTTTCTCTGTCTTAGTGGAGGGGCCGAGACATGCCGAAGTCGTTCACTCGACTCTACAGGAAATCGAAGGCATTCGAGGCAATCTTCTCCACGATACGCACACCGCCATCCTCATGCGTGAGCACGGCATCTCTCGCATTTACACGCGCGATACCGATTTCCACCGCTTTCCATTCCTTGAAGTGGTCGATCCTCTCCAGGTCTCTTCCTGACGTGGCGCATAGCGTTAAGGGATAATGAGGCTGGAGAAAGCTCTCCGTCAAGATTCATCAAGTCCGATTGCCCACCGACATCGGCCTTCCATGGCGATCAACAGATCGCTCGCACGAGTCGGCAAGCCATGCCTCGGCGCAAGGTGGTAGTCCGGCGTCACGCCAAGGTTCGCCAGTGAGGTCGCAGGCGCCAGGGCCTTCAGTTGGTGGTAACCGCCTCGGCTGTGGCGGTCTGTTTACCGGCCGAGAAGAAAAAGATCAGCGTTCAGACTTTCGCTGGAGGGATACAGACACTCTCGATAAGATTGCCCGGCAAGAGGAGCCTTGCCTCGGAAAGGTATGTGGCGGCTCACTCTCAGGCACTGTGGGAGAAGCAATTGACAGCCTGGGGGGTTGTCGCTACAGTCCGTTGCCCATGGCGCATACAATTACCTCCTGTAGAACATCTACTTCAAGTCTGACGACCAGGTAGTTACGGGTATGATCCAGGCGAGGAATAGCGAGGTCAATCTCGCGAGGTCATCGGTTAATCGTCGCCCAACTACCGGTTCGACCACACGCGCGCCTGCGGGTGTTTCGGTGAGGAATGGTCGGCACAAACGTTGAGATCGCGTGCCTTTGTTTTGCACTCGCGTTGTCTCATGGCAGTGAACTGGGGCGTAAGGCTGGTTCGGAGCTACTATGGACGATCATTCCGAAGTTTCCACGATGGCTGATGCATCTGATAATTCCCGTGCCAGGTTGTTGGCAGCCCTGCTTGAGACACATCACACGACGTTCTACACCGTCATCAGTGTGATCCAAGCTACCTGTTTCGGGTTCTTAGTTTTGGTGTGCTTCGAGGAAGGTAAGCACTACGTTCCTTCCCAATGGTTACTCGCAGCCAATACGCTGGTGATCATAATCCTGGTCTGGAACGGATTCATTAGAGGATTCGTTATCTTCTCGTACGTGCCGAAGCTGGTCGACGGCGCGATGCCGTTCGCTCTAGGCGCCGCGCAGT
>JBQTHY010000189.1:0-6946 GCA_052389395.1 Nitrospiraceae bacterium
CGGCAAGAAGTTTGTCGAGAACGAACACCTGTACGGGACTGACCCGACCTATCTCTTGTACCAGCCCGATACGCTACTTTTCCTTACGCGCAATTTCCATTCATGGGGACCGTTCCTCTACCGCAACAATCTCGTACGTATTACCGTCACGGTCCGCAAACGGAACGAGGCCCAACTCGTCGTGCGCGCCAGCGCTCAGTTCTACTTGCGTCCTGTTGAAAACCCGGCTCCCTATCAAATGTTCTTCCGCACCCTGGAGCAGGCTCTCTTCCTCCAAGGCCGCTTAGAGGAATAATCTCCGGACAATGCTTTACCATCAGCTAGTTGAAGCCGAACTCCGAACTCACGATACGAGAGGCGGCGTGGAAGTTTATGAGCGGGTTCCGCGACACCAGTGAGATCCGACGATGGCTGGCCGAACAGACTGGCCATAAGGACTAGGGTTAGGCCGCGGAGCACTTCGATGCAAGGCGGCGTGAGCCCGCTCGATAAAGTTAGGGAATCAGGAAAAAGGAAATAGTTCCGAAACACCGCCAACGGAGTGAGCCGCGCCGAGTCCCTCTGCCTCATTCATCGATTTACCAATGAGATGAACCCTGCTAGGATATGGTCGGTGAAGGAGCAATCCACTCATGCTGGCCCAGACCTTCTGGAAAATGGTCGTGGCAGACCGGACTGATTTTCTCGATCGTTTGCTCGATGGTCTTGCGGCACGAGGCATTCGGTTTTGTATCCTCGGCGGACAGGGCGTCAATGCTTACGTCGATCCGGTGGTCAGCCTCGACCTCGACGTGGTTATCGCGACAGATCAACGGCACAGTGTCGAGGAGTGGGCACGCCGCGAGTTTCAGGTGGAGGGGTTTCCTCACAGCTTGAATATCTCCGCCCCTGGATCAGCACTGCGCGTCCAGATTCAGCTTGATCCACGTTATGCCCCATTTGTGGCACGTGCGATCGATCGAGACGTGCTGGGCCGCCGCTTGCCAGTTGCAAGCCTTGAAGACGTCCTCCAAGGGAAAGTGTGGGCAGCCGGCGATCCTTCCCGCAGGGCCAGCAAACGGCAAAAGGACTTGGCCGATATCGCTCGCCTGATCGAGGCCTACCCGCAGCTGCGCAACCGCGTCCCCGCTGACATCCTCTCCCGACTGATTTAAGTGGTCCCTACCCGCCGACCAACGCATTGCAGAGCACGGAATTGGAAGGATAGTTGGTTCCTCTCCTTCGCGCCTGATTATTGAGAGATCTTCCCTGTACCTGCCTGCCCTCATTTTGCCCACGGTTCGGTCGCATTCATCACCTATAGGAACGTCATGATCGACCTAGCCTTGGGGGGAACACAGTTCCAATAACCATTTTCTGTTTGCATGGCCTATTCGTCCTCTTCGTGAGGACTTCAATTTGCTTCCCTGTGAAAAACCGATCAGGGGCTCTGAACCGCGATTCACAGTCTGGAGCCACTCCTTCTCTTCCCTTGAGTCACTTCTGATCCGGCCATTGACCCAAAGGCCATTCTTCCTAGCACTTTCACCGAACTTCATTGCCTGATCGCGCTCGGCACGCTCTTTGCCGATCCAACAGGGTGAACCGAGAATGAGGGCTCTAAGAGAGGTGCCACAGGGCTTCCCGCCATGACACGATTCGTCTTCTCACGCGCCTTGCAGGCCCTACTGCTCCTGGCAATAGTCCAGTGCGAAAGCCAGGGCCTGCTCGCCCAAGCCGAGGACTCCGTGGTGCGCAAGGGCTGGTGGGGCGAACTCAGCCTCGGAGGAGGCTCCCTCTCCCGATCGGGAGCGGGGCTCGACCAGGACGACACGAAATTCTTCATGGGGCTGGGTGCCGGGTATGTCGTCCATCCCCAAGTGCTACTCGGCGTTGAGTTAAGCGGCTGGCTAATTGAACCGACCCAAGGGCCTCCGAATGTTCGGGGCGCAGGAATCATGCAGGCCTTCGCGACCGGCCGAATTTATCCGTTACCAGACTCCGGGCTCTTCTTCAAAGCCGGAGGCGGATACGTGAGTAACTGGGATGTTCGCGCTCAAGATTCGTCACGGAGAGATGGTTGGGGCTTTACGGTGGGAGGTGGATATGATTTTCCTCTAGGTAAGTCTCGCTCGGCACTTGGGTTTCTGACGCCGTTCGTAACGTACGCCTACGGAGAGGCAGGCGACCTCAGCCATAGCGCGATTACCGGCGGCATCGGCCTGACCATTACAGGCAATGGAAAACAGGAGACGTCCAATCCGTAGCAGACACCGAACGCAGCAAGACCGAACGTTCTCTGACTCAGAGAACGGCTAATCGTCCACGTTTGATGACCCCGTTCTTTCCTTTGATCTTTTTCCGCCGTTTCAGCATAGTAGTACCAGCGAGAGACAGGTCCTAGCACCTTTCTATGGCGGACACCTCAACGCATCCACTCCGCGGGCTACTGATCGCCCAATTTTGCGGCGCGTTCAACGAAAACGCCTGGAAGCTGATGGTCGCGTTGCTCGCCATCCGGCAGGCGACCGCACAGATGACGACTTCCTTGCACGAGACAGCCAACGGTGGAAATCTCTCCAGTGAGAGACAACTGCGACTTCTACAATTTGCCCACTCCAAACGTCGCAACTGCCTTGTATGCTACGTTGACATATTGATGCCTCTTTAGTATGCTTAGATGTATGAGAACGACGGTTCGGCTGGACGATCAGCTCCTCAAGTCGGTCAAGCGATATGCCCATGACACAGGCAAATCTATGAAAGCCGTGATGGAAGATGCCTTGCGGCATCTTTTGGCACGCCGTGCGGTTAAGCGGCCCCGCCGGCCTGTGAAATTGAGTACTGTGTCGGGCCATGGGGTCCGTCCCGGCGTCGACCTCGACGATTCTGCGGCGCTCCTGGCTTACATGGAAGAGCCGCATGGTGCTCCTTGACGTCAACGTGCTGGTGTACGCACACCGGGAAGATTCTCGACACCATCGCGCTTACCTCCGCTGGCTGGAGGACCTAACCAATTCCGACCAGGCCTATGGCCTGTCAGATCTCGTGCTCAGTGGGTTTCTTCGAATCGTCACTCACCCACGAGTCTTCACACCTCCGAGCCCGATGACGAAGGCACTCGCATTTGCTCAGGAACTCCGCGACCAACCGAATTGCACCATGATCGCTCCAGGCCCCAGGCACTGGGACATTTTTTGCCGCCTCTGCCAAACCTCCGAGATCAAGGGGAACCTCGTACCGGATGCCTTTCTTGCCGCCCTCGCGATCGAAAGCGGCAGTGAGTGGGCGACAGCGGATCGTGACTATCATCGTTTCCCCGGCCTGCGCGTCCTCCATCCCATCGTATAGCCGTAGAGCCGCTTGTCCATCGTTAGACGGCGCCAAGACGTACCCCATTCTGCCGCCCCTTTCCATGACGCTCTCCACCGATAGGTCTCTTCGACGGCTGAATCCTGATAACCCCTCCGTGGGCTCCTGATCGCCCAATTTTGCGGCGCGTTCAACGACAGGGCCTGGAAGTTGATGGGGGCGCCGCTGGCGATTCGCCAATACAAACAACCGGCGGTCGGCCAAGGGTTACAGCAAAGGAACCTAGCCCTACATTTTGCCTTTCTTCTAGCTTCCGCCACGTCTATGAACGACACAACTTTTCCTATGAACAACGGTTCATAGATTTCCCGGTCTCGATCCACCCCCTGTGCCAGCCAGTGCCTCCACGCTTTTCCCTTTCTCCTTGCTAATGTCCCTAAGACATCGAAAATGCAATGGCTTACCGCGGAGGGTTTCTGTTCATCCTTACACACACCGACTCGGCACAGCGCTTGCCCTTCTACCTCGATAGACAAGGATCGAACGACGAAAGGAAGGGCGCTATGAAACCCCGATGGTTGGCTCTTATCGCTTTGCTCCTTGGGACCTATACCGCCATTCCCGCGATCGCGGCAGCCGGTGACCTTGAACGGCATTGCATCGGGCTGCTGTGGTGCAGCGAGCGGTCTGCGGACGGCACGGCTGTCGATGGATTGCTGTGGCTCTATTCATCGGAGGAACGGGGGAGCTATTCTCGACTCGCCATTCGTCCGTTCTACTCCATGGAGGAAGACCCGACCCGCGACCTGCTCAGGCGGAGTATCCTCTGGCCGTTCGGGAATTACGAACGAGTCGGCACTTCTGTTTCATCACACCTCATCCCGCTCTATTGGCATGGCGAGGACCCCAGCCGTCGATACACGGTGCTCCCACCGCTCTACTTGGATTACGCCAAAGGCGATCATTCTTATACCACTCTCCTGCTGCTCTACCTTCACCACGCACAAGGTAGCCACTACCACCAGCGG
Organism: Nitrospiraceae bacterium; assembly: GCA_052389395.1. Lineage (GTDB taxonomy): Bacteria > Nitrospirota > Nitrospiria > Nitrospirales > Nitrospiraceae > Nitrospira_D. Next base: position 4,320 of record JBQTHY010000189.1, read on the forward strand.
TTCTTTGTTGGGCCGCTGCTCATCTCCACCGAGGATACCAGCCGCGATCTCACTCGCTGGGATGTCCTCTTCCCGCTGGCCGGTCACAGTTCCTCCTCTGACGGAGCGGACACGTGGCTCGCTCCGGTCTATTTCTCCGGCTATCACGATTCAACCGGCCGTAACTATCGTTTCGTCCTTCCTCTGTATGGCCAGTCAGAAAGTCCCGACTCCCGCTTTACTTTCCTGTTCCCCCTGTTTGGAACTGCGCAGGACGACAGAGCTCAGCTCCATCGCTTGTCGTTGCTGGGTCTTCCGCCGATTGAGAGATTTCGAACCATTCCAACCCTCGCGCTTTATGAACATGTCACGACTCCCGACCTGACGAGCGACCGGTTCTTTCCACTGTATCGCTATATCGCGGATGATGCGGAAAGCACACAAGTTGATGTGTTGTTGGCCTATCACCATCGTGCTTCTGCCTCGACCATGGTCGATCGGCTGTTTCCGCTGTACAACGTCGAGGATGACCAGGCGCAGCCTGCGCGCGACATCTCGATTGTCGGGCTGCGAGAGTGGTCCCTGTTTCGCTATGCCAGCGATTCCAGTCGGTGGGGGCATCGCTTACTCGGACTCTACGATTACAGCCACGATGTGCAGCTCGATTCGAACACGGTGGATGTCTTTGGCCAGGGAGACTTCTCGCTGTTCCGATACAAGGCAAGCCCCTCTTCGCTGGCACACCGGCTCTTCCCTCTGTACCGCTACCGCCATGCTCTCGTTGGGGATGAGACGCAATTTGATGCGCTGTTCCTCTACCGGCATCTGACGACGCATACCCAGACGGCTGATCGTTTTCTGCCGATGTGGGACTACGAAAGCGCCCGCGACAAAGACGACTGGCAGATCAGCCTACTGGGCCTGGCCCCATTGACGCTCATCCATCACCGGTCGAGCGACGAGGTGACCGCCAATCATCTCTTCCCGCTCTATGGCTATCGCGATTCGGAGGCCGACGGCACCAGCTTTTCGCTCGTCGGGTTGCCACCGTCCACAACCTCCACCTGGGCCTGGTATGCACAGAAACGAACTCCGTCCCTGATGGCGATGCGGTTGTTCCCGATCGTGAAGTATGAAGATGATCTTTCAAATCAGAGCAGGCAGTTCAGCCTGGTTGGCATCGACCCGATCACGCTGTTCCGGTACCGAACTTCGCCGGACCAGACGGCACACCACCTCTTGTCGCTCTATGGGTATCAGCAGGATGGCGAGAGTTGGCGATTCTCTGCGCTCGGCCTTCCTCCCCTCGGCGGATCATCCGCCTTCTCGTTGTTCGAAGTCACAGATGGCCCGGTCCGCACAGCGCACCGGTTCACCCCCGTGTACGCCTATGCTCTTGACCGCATAAAGACGGAAGTCTCAGCGAACGCCCTGTACGTCTACTGGTACTGGAGCACGAAGCAGGCCCGTCAGCATAGCGCAATACCGCTGGGGAGTCTTCGCCATGATGACTCCAGGCAAGAGGTGGGATTCACTCTCTTCGGACTCGATCCGGTGGTGCCAGCCAGCCTGTTACGCCACTCCATAAGCCCTGACGCCGCGCGCAGCCTTCTGTTCCCACTTTACGACTACCGGCGTGAGGGCACCGAGCGTTCGCTTTCGATTGGTGGGGCTTCAGAGTTCTCCTTGTTCCGTCGCCAGGTGAACGACACATTGACCCGCCATCGGCTCTTTCCGATCTACGATTATCGCCACGATCTGTCCAAAAATGCGGCTCGAACAAGCGTCCTCCTTTTGTACGAGCATGAGCAATCCCCCACTCATGCCTCTGATCGATTGCCCCCGCTTTGGCAATATGAACAGCGGCGAGACCAAGACGAATCACGGGTAAACGCCCTTGGCATCGGAAGCATTTCCCTCTATGAACACCACGCCAAGGCGACCGGCACGACCGACCGATTCTTCCCGCTCTACAAGTACACATCGATCCGTGAGAAGGACGAGGCGGAGCTTTCATTCCTTTGGCCGCTGGTGGAGTACAGAAGCCGCAAGGGCGCCGTCACATCGGTCAGTCTCCTTTGGTGGCTGGCCTCTTATGAACATCCTGATGCGGACTACTCTGCATTCTATCTGCTTGGTGGGTCGAAGATGGCCATGGTCAGGCGCATGACTTCCCTGAGAGAGTCAGTCTTCGAATTCAATCCCATCCTCCCACTGTACCGTTATCAGCATGAGAAAGAACAGGGAACGTCCTGGGATCTATTTGGAGGATTCGTGGGGGTCGATTCGACCAAGGAGCAATCTCGAGTGAAGCTCCTCTGGTTTCTCTCGCTATGATATGAGTTCTCGAACTGGACCCTGCTACCCCGCCTTGAGGAAACATTTGCGTGCCGTGGTAAACACTGGCACACTGCACCTGGCATCGCATCGATCGAGGAGGCTAGCATTCCACACGAGTCGGTCCAGCACAGCTCCTTAGCCCATCCTCTCCGCGGGCTGCTGATCGCCCAATTTTGCGGCGCCTTCAACGACACCGCCTGGAAACTGATGGTCGCCTTATTGGCCATCGGTCAGGTGGCCAACCTATTCGGTACAGGCCCCGAGTTTGAAACTGCCGCACAGACGCAGACCACCATCGCCTTCGTCGT
>JBQTHY010000190.1:0-10062 GCA_052389395.1 Nitrospiraceae bacterium
GGAATCTCAGACTTGTGCGATCCACGTCGTCCTCGCTCCCTTTCAAAGGACTTGCATTCCATCATAGGAGCGCATCGGTTTAGCCATTGCAAAACACCATCTGGCAGAGTAAGCTCCTCCAAAGTCGTCGAGTGCCCTGTCTTCACTGGCTTTCAATTCAATTCGATCGACGATCCGTCACATCGGAGAGGTGCGAGAGCGGCCGAATCGGGCAGTCTCGAAAACTGCTGTCGGGGTAACTCGACCGTGGGTTCGAATCCCACCCTCTCCGCCACAAAAGCGGTGCTGAGTATCGAGTGCTGAGGACTGAGTGCTGTGCAGAGTTTAGGCGGAAGAGCGCGGGCGGAGGAGCCGCCCATTTATCCCGCCTTTTCCCGCAGTCCTCGTCTTAACTCCACCATCGCCAACGTATCCCGCTTACAGTATTCCAACAATGCCTGCCTGATGGACTCCCGTCTGACCCAATCGGTTTCCTTGAACACCATCCGGTAATACTCCTGCCCGGCGCTCCCCCCCTCTTGTATCGCCAGATCGCCGTAGTCCAATGTTGGCACCACGGCGGGAAGGACGGCTTTGATCGAATAGGACCCGCCGAATGCGGGATGATAATAATGGTCTCGGATTACGGGAAATAAATCCCACAACCGGCGAATGATCCGCTTCAGCTCCGCCCTCATCGACGGGTAACGCTCGGCGAGCCGTTCAAGGATCGACTGCTCATACGGCGAGTAGACGCAGATGCTGCCTTCCGTACCGAGCGACTCCAAGAGCAGAGCCGCCAGCCCTTCGCGGGGATCGTTCGCCTCAGTGTGGAGATAATCCTGATGCCGATAGCAACCCGGTTCTTCCTCGATGTGATTAGACCATTGGACCGGGATCGGTTCATAGGGCCTGGTACCGGGGTAACAGGGAATCCCCAGCATGATGGTTTCAAAATCCAAATGTTGGACCGGATACCGAACGGTCGCCAGCACCTGCTTCAGTTTCGGAGAGATCCACTCCACGTTGTCCTTCACGCGGCGCTGCACGGCCGACAGTTTCACCCCGCTTGGGATATCGTCGATCGTTGTCACGCCCTGCCGGTCCAGTTCGGCAAGGTTTCGGAACGAGCCCGGCAAATGATAGATCCATCGGGACGGCTTATCCTTTGTACAATAGGCCCAGTAAGGACATTCATAGGGCGTGTGGCAGTGAGCGTCGGGCTCGACCGCGGGCGGTTCCGCCTGCAGTACCACCTGTTGCATCGGCGCCAGTCGGTTCGGTATTTCCAGTCCTCTGGCCGCCACGAGGCCGCTCACATCCTGCAATGTGAACAGCTCATCGAGGTCGAGTGTATCGCCTCGGTACACATACTGCGTATTCAGATGCATGAGGCACGCCGCTGCCACGTTTAGCCCCGCTCCCTGCAGGACGTACCGCTGAATCGCCAGATCATCCAAGTGAACGTCTTTGACCCGCGAGGATGACTTTACCTCGATCAACCGCCAGGCAGGAGGCTCTGCAGCGCTAGTTCGAACCCGCTCGAGAATATCCACGCGGACAAGCACTCCATCGTACAGAAAGGCTCCTTCGAAAATCGCCGGAATGGTGGTATCCGTGAGAACCGACGCCGTATGGGCCAGTGCCGCTTCCCGTTGACGATGGCTTTCTTCGATAAGGACACCTCCGGGGAAGCGGCACCGAGCCCGTTCACCGATCTCAGTACCCATATCGAGCATGGCTTGCGTCGAGGGGTCCGGTGGGCTGGCCCAGTCGGGGTGATGCACTTCGAGATAGACTCGCTTGTGACATTGGAGCCCGGCCAGAAATTTTGATTTCGACAGACGATGGGTAATTACAGGGATCGGGAGCCGGCCTGAGTCGAGCATGATAGGCAAGACCCTAGCGGACCTAGGCCCGATTTGTCTAGCGAGGATCGGCCACGCTTCTGCTAGGATAGGCCGCGATGGCTGCCGTCGCCCGCATCCGCAAATCCGTCCTCACCCTGGCGCTGCCCGTTACAGTCAGCAGCCTGCTGCAGCGAGCGGAGGGGATCGCTGCTGTGTTTCTTGTCGGCGGGCTCGGCGCTGGACCAATCGCCGCTGTGGGTTTGGGGCAGCTGCTCGCTTTCATCGGAACCACACTGTTGTCCGGGCTGTCGGTCGGCGCCAATGTGCTGGTGGCGCAACTCTGGGGGGCGCGGCGCACCCGAGACGCGGGAGAAGCAGCATCGCATCTCATTGGTCTCTCGCTCGTCGCATCGGCTCTCCTGGCTCTTGCCGGCCTGGCCACGAACCGATGGGCGATGACCATGCTGGGCGCACAGACTGATGTCATCGCGCAAGCCATCCCCTATTCTGATGTCATCTTTCTCGTCGTTCCCTTCACGATTCTCATCCAAGTGTTGTCGTCGATTCTCCAGGGTACTGGCGACACCAAGACACCCATGTACGCCATGATCGGGGTGAACGTGCTCCATATCGCTGTGGCCTATCCGTTCATCTATGGCAAATGGGGCGCTCCGGACTGGGGCATTCAAGGGGCGGCGCTGGCGGTCGGCGTGGCCGAATCGATCGGAGCAGTCTACCTGCTCTGGGCATGTCGAAAGATCCTCACAAGGTCCAAAGCGCTCCGACTCGATTTGATCCGATCCACTTGGGATATAGGCGCGCCGGTGTCGGGGGAACGAGTTTTCCAGCAGGCCGGCATCATGCTCTACACCAAGATCGTCCTGCTCTATGGAACTGTCTCCTATGCGGCCCATCAAGTCGGGCTGTCCATCGAGTCGTTCTCCTTTTTGCCCGGCTATGGCTTTGCGATCGCCGCGGCGACGATGGTAGGACAAAGCATCGGTGCGGGCAAGTACGTCCGCGCTAAGCTCGAAAACTGGGAAGCGAATCGGCTCGCCGCGACCGGAATGGCCGCTATGGGAATTATCTTCTTTTTCTTCCCATACGCATTGATGCGCGGCTTCACACAGGACGAGGCTGTCGTCCAACTCGGCACGCAATTCCTTCGGATTGTGGCCGTGCTGCAAATTCCGCTCGCCTTGACGATGGTGCTGGCCGGCTCACTCCGAGGGGCCGGCGACACGCGATTCATCATGTGGACCACTACCGCCGGCATGTGGGGCGTGCGGGTTCCCCTCGCCTTCTTCCTCGGAGTCTGGCTAGAGCTCGGCGTCTATTATGTGTGGACAGCGATGATTGCGGACTGGACGGTGCGGATGGGATTATTGCTCTGGCGCTACCAATCAGAGCGCTGGCGGGCCATTCAGGTCATTCGCTGAGGTGAGACATTCGTTACTCTGGACAACGATGATGCTCGCGCGCACACTCCGGCCAATAACCAAGAGAGCACCCTACTCGGCGCTTTATGTTTTTTTCCAATAGACAAGGCTTGTGCCTCTGATACAGCGCAGTCCATAGCCTCCTCGCTGCTCCAACGCAGCAAGCGCTTTCGTGACATCTTCCCATATCCCGTAATCGTGCCAGACCACTACCCCGCCCACATTGGCCATATCCATAGCAGCCTTGCTGTCAGACATTACGTAGTCATAATGGTGAGAACCGTCCACAAAGACTAGCGAACAAGAATCCTTAAATGGCGAGAAATCAAACGCCGCTGAGTCGCCAAGCAACTGATGAATCTTTCCGACGGCGGCAGGATAGGTCTTTCGGTGTCTTTCGTACCGCAAGCCGGGCTTGGGCTTGTCGACCATGTGCCGCTCACCGTCTGCAAGAGAAAACATGGTTCTAAGGTCCGGGGGTAAGTCGAGTGTATAAATCGTGCATCGCGCTGGTGAATTCAGCGCGAGGTTCAATGTCGTTCGGCCATCAAAAGTGCCGATCTCAAACAGATTGCTGCCGTCTCTACAGTCAGCAGCGAGGGCAGACAGAATACCAAGTTCGCTAATCCGCACATTCCCATTTTCCTTCTCATGCTCCCAGATTTTAATCGATCGTTGCTTCGTGCAGTCCTTCCACGAAACCTCAGGGAGTTGAGTATTCTGGAGAAACCGATCTGACTTTCCCCTGAAATGTCTAAAAAACCTCCGCCAACGCCGTGACAGTCCAGAGAGAGGCAGATAAATACGTGTGGCGAAATAGCCGAGAGAAAGTTCTTTCATGAGAAACCGATCCCTGCCGAACTATCTCGTTCCTCCCCCGAGCCTGAGTTCCAAATTGCAAGTTTCACGTTTCAAGTGATGCAGAAACCAGAAACTCGAAACCTGAAACATTGGACTTGAAACCGCTGACCGACCCGCTTCACGAGATACGCTTCGCGATGAACGCTCTGCGGTGCAATTTCCCGATGAACCATCAAGAACTATGCGGGTTGGTTGAGGGCCGCGTGTCCAGGCCTGGTCCTTTGGTGATTTCGATCCGCACAACGCCCTTCACGTTGGCGCAGAGATCACCGAGACCGGGTGTGACCAACCGAAACGGACCTCCTTTCGCATCAGGCAATTCCGCCCCGTCGAGCTCATAGACGAGAATCCCGTACTCTCTTGCCTGTTGAAGCGTGAGGCAGGCGGAATATTTCCCGTCTGAGGCATGGAAGGTGACATGATCCGCCCCGATGGCCAGCGCCGGAATGTCGAGCAGACCCTTCACACGAATGCCTCGTCCTTTCATGCCAGGCATCACCGTCGAAATATCGAACTGATGTTCCGCCGGCAACGCCGCGATCGCGGCGCGATCGAATAAAACCGGCTGGACGACGGCTCCGTCGATCCGGACTACACCAGGACCGGTCTTTTCTTTTTCGGTGATTGTCTTGATCATCGCCGTGAGAGCTTCATTTACCGGCGTCGGAATGCCGAACTCGCGACCCTTTTTCACGATATAGCCATTCAAATAGTCGATTTCCGTTGGGCGCCCCGCCTTCCAATCGTCATACATGGAGGTATGGATATCGCGAATCTCTTGTGACCACCTGACGACCTTGTCGGCCATATCCGCGGCCAGTGGCACCTTCGCCGCCGCAGCCACGGCTTTCACTTCCTCGACGATCTGTTTGATCACGCCCAGCATCTCTGGATTTTCGAGCGCTTTGGCCACACGGTCGTTGATGAGCACCGTGACGGGGTTGAAGGCGCAATTCCAACACATCTTCTCCCACTTCGATCGTCTGATATCCTCGGCCAATTGACAGGCAATCCCGGCCTGACTAAACACATCTGCGATAGCCAGCACCCGAGGGCTCTTGTGCCCCATCAGTTCGCCGATCGCCACCCCGCCTCCTTTATAGTGATCGATGACGCCAGGGGCGGCAATTTTGGAATAGATGGAGGCCACGCCAGCGACCACACAGTCTCGTTTGAATCGTTCGAGAAGTCGATCCTCGGTATCGACCCCATTCTGAAGCGTCAGGATCGTGGTGTCCTTCGACACCACCGGTTCGATCTGAGTCATCACCTCATCGAGATCGTAGGCCTTAGTGGAAAGGATAATGAGATCTGGTCTGGGCAACTCACGCGGGTCAGCGGCAGCAGGCGGATGGACTGTGAACGACCCGCCCGCGCTGCGAATCGTCAACCCGTTCTGTTTCACCGCCGAGAGAGTCTTGGGCCGCAGCAGGAACGACACAGCGAGATTATGCTTCGCCATGTGCGCCCCAAAGAACCCACCCACCGACCCGGCCCCAACCATTAAGATCTGTTTCATACCTAATCCCGGTTAGTTGCACATAAGCGCGGCGTACTATAGCATGCGATTGCTGCTAGACGCAGCGCTCCACTCTACTCAATAATTCCCATGACACAAGGCTCTGATCTCGGGATACTCAAGGAAAAGCTTGCCGCCGCACAAGCGATCACTGTGCTTACCGGAGCCGGTATCTCCGCCGATAGTGGCGTGCCGACCTTCCGCGGCGTGGATGGCTTGTGGCGGAACTACCGAGCGGAAGATCTTGCCACACCTGAAGCCTTCGAGCGGGACCCTCGGCTCGTCTGGGAATGGTACAACTGGCGCCGCGAATTAATCGCCACGAAACAGCCGAATTCTGCTCACCATGCCGTCGCCGAACTTGAACGACGCTACGAGCGGTTCTGGCTCATCACTCAAAACGTGGACGGCTTGCACCGGGCTGCTGGGTCACGAAAGCTGTCCGAGATACACGGCAACATTTGGATTGTACGTTGCACCGCATGCCGACGCATCGTGGAAAATCGAGATGTCCCGATCCAGATTTTACCGACCTGCTCAGGCTGCCAGAAACTCGTGCGGCCGCATATTGTCTGGTTCGGAGAATCACTCGCAGAGGAGGATCTTCAGAGAAGCTATGCCGCTCTTCAATCGAGCGATCTTTGTCTGATCATCGGAACCTCTGGCGTAGTATATCCGGCTGCAGGATTTGCCGCCATCGCGAAAAAGGCCGGGGCCTACGTGGTCGAGATCAACTTGGACAGGACCCCGCAATCCCATCTCGTCGATCTCTCCGTGCAAGGACGAGCCAAGGAGTTGGTGCCGCTGCTGCTATCAGGATGCTGAAGAAGGTTAAGGCTCAGGTCGAGGCCAAGTGAAGAAAGTGAGATCTTTCCTCAGCCTTGACCTCAATCTCAACCTGTTTACTAGAGACGATCTATGAGCGGGAGCAACTCGTCCAACGTGCGGATTGTTTGAACTCCTGCAGTCTGGTGCCTCCCCTGCCGATCGAGCAGCACGGCGTGGAGGCCTGCTTTCGTGGCACCTCCAAAATCGTCCTGCAGACTATCTCCGACATGAAGCGCCTCCTCCGGATCAACGGCATGCTTATCCAGAGCCAGGTGAAAAATCTTGTGCGCTGGTTTCGCGGCTTGCGCCAGACTTGAAATCGTCACCGAATCGAAGTGCTGTTCTATCCCCAACCCCCGCATTACCGAAAACAGACGCGAGTCAAAGTTGGAAATGATCCCTATCTCCACACCTTGGGCCTTGAGTTGTGCCAACGTCGAGGACGTTTCAGGGAACAGCCGCCAGGAGTTGGGATCTTCAAATACCTGGAAGACTCGTTCAAAGAAGTCGTCGAACCGCTCAAACATTCCCACCCGATAAAAGACATTGTGGACGATGTCGAACCACCAGAGTCGTTCGCTTTGTTTGATCTGAGCCGGTTCAGTCGCGGCGAATACGGGGGGCGGCGCCTCTTGAAAAGCCCGGCTGAACGCCTGCTCGATCGCAGCCAAGGAATCCGGCGTCTGCGGAAAGCCAAACGTGACAGCATGTTGAAGATAGATCTGCGCCACAGATCCCTCCACATTAAACATATTATTGGCCGCATCAAAAAACACGACTCGAATCGACCTGCTCATGGCCTTAGCACTTCTGCCTTTCCCTAATCCCCGACATCCACACGAACTGCACTTCGACAACAATCACCTATCGACCGTTTTCTTGACAAAGAATAACCCCCCTGCTAGCTTCGATAAAGTCTAAGAAATCTGGAGAGTTCGATGCCTTCTTCTATCTTCGTCGTCGACAGCAGTCCGGCAGTCAGACGAATGGTTGAGCAGATCTCCACCCCGGAAGGGTTCGAGGTCGTCGGATTCCAGGATGGCCCAGCCGCTCTAGAGGCCGCCCGGCAGATCAGCCCGGCGCTCATCATTGCAGATTACCATCTCGACAATATGACCTTTTCAGGATTTTGCAAAGAGATCCATAAGCTCGACAATCTGATGGAAACTTATCTAGTTTCGCTCGTTAATCCCGTTGACCGCCCAGACGAGAACCATCTACGCACGCTGGGCGTCAAGGCATTTCTCAATAAGCCATTCCAGGCAGACGATCTCCTCGATATCATTAAGTCTCTTCAACAGAAGCAACAAGGACCGTCGAATGCCAAAGGCCTCAAGCGACGCGTCTGGCCGCCGACTTCAACTTTGACCGACTCCGAGGAAGGGGACGAGGTGATGGATCATCTCAATGTCTCCGATGAGCAGGAGGATCAGAGCATGGATCAGCATAGTGATGCACCTAAGGTAACGGTGGCGCGCGCTTCCACGGCAGGACCGGAGGACGCGATGAAAGGCCTCTTCGAACAGCTCCTACAGTCCATGACCCAGCGGACCGAGAAGAGGTTAACCGACCTACTGCCTCAGGCCATCGAAGCGAAACTCGCAAGCCACGTCCAACCGATCGTACAGAAAGAAATGCGCTCCCAACTCGGAGAGATTCTTTCCCACGAGCAACTGGCTGCGATCATCAAGCCCATCCTGTCTCAGGAGTTGCCCGGCCTCCTGCCGAAAGAAATCAAGGCCTGCGAGCCCATCATTCGCCAAACTGTGTCCGACCTGGTCGGGGCAACGATCAAGCAAGGTCTCGACCAATTGGTGCGGGAACAGGCTGAAGCCGGCATCCGAAAACAGTTGCCCGACATGGTACGGGAACACCTCGGCGCGATCGACAAGATAGTGAAGGATGAAATCCGACAAGCGACGCTGAAACAGGCACAGCTCCTTGCCGATGACATCGTGCGGGCGACCGCCGAACAAACCGTCGAACAGGCGGTTCAGCGTATTGTGCCGGAACTGGCCGAGCAGCGCATAAGGGCCGAACTCAAGCGTCTGACCGACGCCGATTAGGCCACACGCCCGTCTGCCACCTAACTCTTCTTCCCGCCTTTGCCTCGGCGAGCTTTGGCCAATGCCTTCATCCGATTTACGTTCTTTCTGTGTTTCTTTCTTGTCTTCCGATCCTTCTCGCGTCCTCGCGCCATGATCGCTCCATAGAGTAGAGTAATTGAACGCTGTTCTGCGGGCGACTGTATAGCATAAGCCTCACAGCGTCACAAGCCGAGGCCCCATACCATTTTCGGCGCCGCAATGAACGTGCTAAGATGCGCGCGGCGACACAACCATGGCAACAAGACAGCTCGACAAGACCTATGATCCGAAAGCAGTTGAGGACCGGTGGTACCAAGAATGGATCGCGCGAGGATATTTCCACGCATCACGTGCGCATCCGGGCCAGCCCTACTGCATCGTCATTCCTCCCCCGAATGTAACCGGCTCGCTCCATCTCGGTCACGCCTTGAACAACACACTGCAAGACATCCTGATCCGCTGGCGCCGGATGCAGGGCCGCAACGTCCTGTGGGTCCCCGGCATGGACCATGCCGGCATCGCCACACAAAATGTCGTGGAGCGTCAACTGTCAGCCGAAGGTTCCTCGCGCGAGCAATTGGGTCGTGCGAAATTCGTCGAACGCGTCTGGGCATGGAAAGCCCACTCCGGAGGCACCATCATCCAGCAGCTCAAACGACTCGGCGCCTCGTGCGATTGGAGCCGAGAGCGCTTCACGATGGATGAGGGACTTTCGAAAGCCGTGCGGGAGGTCTTTGTGCGGCTTTATGAGGACGGGTTGATCTATCGCGGCGAGCGGCTGATCAACTGGTGCCCGCGCTGTCTGACCGCGCTCTCCGACATCGAAGTCGAGCACGAAGAAACGAAGGGCAAGCTCTACCACATCCGCTATCCCCTCGCGGATGATCCGGACACGGCCTTGATTGTCGCCACGACGCGGCCCGAGACGATGCTGGGCGACACCGCCGTCGCGGTCCACCCAAATGATGTGCGCTATCACCATTTGATCGGCAAAAAGGTCCGCCTCCCCCTTACCAACCGTATGATTCCTGTCGTGGGCGATTCTATTTTAGTGGATCTGGAATTCGGAACCGGAGCGGTCAAGATCACCCCAGCGCACGACTTCAATGACTTCGAAGCAGGCGAACGGCATCAGTTACCCAAAATATCAATCTTCGATGACGGCGCACGTATGGATCCACTTGGTCTCACGAAGGCGCAGGCCGAAGAGAGCGTTCGGGGAAAAATTCTGCAATTGCCCGTCAAAAATGCTCGCCCATTGGTCGTTCAGACACTTCAAGAACGTGGTCTACTACTGAAGACAGAAGACCATAAGATGTCGCTCGGCAAGTGCTACCGCTGCAAAACGATCGTGGAGCCCTACCTCTCGCCGCAATGGTTTGTGAAGATTAAACCGCTGGCTGAGCCGGCCATCAAGGCCGTCGAGGATGGGCGAATTCGAATTGTTCCCGAAAGCTGGAAGAATAATTATCTCGGCTGGATGCGGGAGATCAAAGACT
>JBQTHY010000191.1:0-6363 GCA_052389395.1 Nitrospiraceae bacterium
CGTTGTTAAAGGCCGTCCACGATGAATTGGCTCACTGAACGGGCACCACGACGCACCGACGATCGAATAAGGTGCAGCCGGGTGAGGCCGGCTCGCGCTGTTGCGGTCAGTGCGTAGCAAGGCGACGAGGTTGGGTTTACGGGCGGTGGGAGTGGCGAAACCGGACGTAGTAAGCCATCAATTGTTGCGAAGTTGCCTGTCTTATCTAATTATGACGCCCCCATGGTTATGAGCGAGATGGCCAGGTTCGCGTTCGCGCTTCTCTTCTGAATCAGCACTGCGCAACGCGTCGCACTTAATAGATGCTCTTGCTCACTTCATTGGAGAAGCTACTCTCAATGCCACTGGTATTATAGGCCGTCACAGCAAAGTAGTAGGTGCTCCCGACTCCCAGATTCGAGACCGTATAGGTGGTCGTGCTTTCGACAGTGATGGAAGCACTATAGGTTCCCGAGGCAGTGCCCATATACACCTTGTAGCCGGCCACATTCGTCGAGGTGCTCGGATCCCAGGTGAGCGTCGCCGTGCCGCTGGAGCTCGATAGGCTCGTCGACGTTGAACTGGTGGATCCGGATGTCACCGTCAACGTCACGGGAACCGAGATACTCCCGCCTTTCGTGACGGAGACCGTTATGGTTCCTGTGTAGGTACCCGCACCCAATCCAGCGGGATTCACGCTCACCGAAATTTGCGCTGAACTCGTTATGCTCCCAGTCGTAGGGGATACATGTAACCACGTTGCGTTGTCGCTGCTACTCCAGTTCAACGTGCGGTCATTCTTTTTGAGAATATTCAGGATTTGGCCGGACGGGCTGGTGCTGCCCTGCACAGCCAGGAAGCTCAGCGTGGTCGGAGTGACTTGCAACGCCCATGCGTCAGCCAATGCGAACAAGCTGACCGCAAGAATCACTCCGGCGTGCAAGACCCCGCTACACCGTCTCCAGACTTGAACCTGGAAATATCGCTTGACCTCATTCATCTGTTGCCCTGATTGCTGAAACAAGCCGCTGCCCCCCTCCAAACCCCCAGCGTTCGATGGTTGTTTGTCACGTAGTTGCTTGCGTCGAGCCCTAGGTCGGAAACGCAACCTGTATGCCATACAAGCTGGCCTGGCAAGCCGGTTGAATTTGCGAGTCTTTGATGCGGCCCAACAACGAATGTCGCGATGACTGAGCTTAAACAGGCGTTGCGCTGTAGGCTGGTGACTTCAGGAATGGCGGTAATTGTTCAGGCTGTTCAGAACCCGGCAGTGGACCAAACCGTCGGTGACTCGAGGTTCCGATGGGAGGAGATCGGTTCCCACTCCACCTCTGCGGAGGTCCTGTGTGCAATCAAATCAATTGGGAGCGCAGCCACCTGGAGCGGCTCCGGTCCCGTCTCAGTAAAAGAGCCGTGTCCTCTAGGATTTGGACAGGGCTCACCATCGTTGGTCCGCATGCCGTGCCGCCGTGGAAGAGGAGTAGTATGAGATGACTACACACTTCACAACTAACATGCTAGCTACCGTTTCGCGTACCTTTACGTCCGGGCTGTTGGAATCTTCCTCCTCCCCTATAGCACCTATTGGACCAGGCAAGTTATTGATTTATGGCTCCAGCTTGGAGCTCCAGCAGGGTCTCATTTTTGCTCCCTCCCTCCTCCAGCAGGATTTGTGTATGGTGGCTGCAGAGACGTGTAGAACGGGAGGATCCAGCATGGAACAACAGATGTCTGCATCCGAGCGTTATGAGCGCGGTCTTGTTCTCAAGCAAGTCCAAATATTCGACGCGGCGCTCGAAGACTTTCAACAAGCGGCTAGTGACCCGCAATATGCCGGGAAAGCACATGTCCAGATGGCCCTTTGCCTCCTCTCCAGCGGGCGCCATGAGGACGCCGTCGCATCGTTCCGCCAAGCCCTGACGTCCCCCACGCTCACTTCCCAAGAGAGAGTTTACATTCTCTATCTCCTGGGACAGACGTTGGAATCGCTAGGCCGCTATGCGGAAACGCTGGAGGCCTATAATGCGGTCAGAAGAGAGGATCCCGGTTTCCGGGACGTGACGCGCCGGATCAAACATCTGAGCTCAGGGGGACGCGGCCCGGTTCCCCCGCGCCCATTGGCCGATCAGCCCTGGGTTGGAGACATGCTCAGGGTGTGGGGCGACCTCAGGCTTCGTCTTCCTTCTTTCCTGGGACAGACCTGGCAATCGCTAGGCCGATATGCGGAAACGCTGGAGCCCACTCGCTGGGGGAGAAGAAAGCGTCCCAGTTACAGTGACCTGCCACGCCGTAATGAGCAACAGGAGCTCACGCCAATGCGACGCAGCAGTCTGCCGCTATCAACTGGGGGGCCTCTCCTGGTTCGGAGAGGCAAGATGGAGAAACGTCGGGATGCGCGCGTGGCAATCCATTTGCGCAGTCAATTCTTCTCGAAGAGTCGGATGGTGGCTGGGGAGGGAGAGCTGCGAGACCTCTCCCGTGGAGGCTGTCGCGTCAGGAGTCCCATTGCAGTCACCGTGGGGGCAGAGCTGGAGTGTTGTATCTTCCCGCAGAATGAAGTCAACCCTTTCACCATCGACGGCGCAACGGTTCGCTGGAGCCGTCCTCAGGAATTCGGTCTTGCCTTTACCAACGTCCGTCCCGGCGTGCAGCGGCAGATTGCACAGCTGTGCAGAAAAGCAACATTCTAGAAAACGGGGACAGCTTGAGCTGCCTCACTCGCCCGCCGACATAGCCCCTTTTTGTTTCCGTGGTACATCTCAGGTAGGAGTCCCACGCCACCTGACGTGGTGGGTTGCTCCCCAGTGGGGGAGTTTGATGGCAAGAAGGAATCCGATCCCGACAGACTGATGACGTTTGTTTCAATCAGCTGCCCCGCCTCAATATCGAAAAGAGAAAGTTTGCGATTATTGAATTCAAACCTGACGGCAAGCGCTGAGGCCTTTCTTGACTTGGAATTAAAGGCCAGCGTAGGATGCCTCCCATCGAGCGGGCGTAGCTCAGTGGTAGAGTCCTAGCTTCCCAAGCTAGTTGTCGTGGGTTCAAATCCCATCGCCCGCTCCAGACCAAGCTTGCTAGTACCGGCGGCTCTTCAGGCGTAGCCTGTCTCCTTTGACGCCGCCGGAGAACGCCTCAATTGATCCGCTTCCGCCCTTGAAACCCACGACAGGGGATTCCGGAAGGGTTGAACCCCTTCGGGGGAGCGCCTGAAATTCCTTAGGGAAACACAGAAGAGACGCTAGACCGCCTTCTTGACCAAGCCGGAACGTAAGCAGCGGGTACACACGCGAATCCGCTTGTGGGATCCATTCACAAGGGCGCGAACTGTTTGGATGTTGGGGTTAAACACCCGTTTGGTCTTGTTGTTCGCATGACTGACCTTGTTTCCGGACACAGGTTTTTTTCGACACAGATCACACATGAAAGCCACGGCAACACTCCTTCTCAGTGAGTCGGTTTTCGCACAAGCGCGCTGATGCTACCATAGGCCCTTAAACGCTGACAAGTGTCAGGCCGGACGGTACAGAGAAGAAGCTTGTTCAGGAGCAGGAAGGAGGAAGGTGGTGGGCTCAGCGGTATTTCTCAACAGGCCTCAGCCCAGTGAGGGAAGCAAAAGAGTTGAGGGTGCCGGCGCTGACATTCACCAAGGCATTTGTGTCGTGAAGAGCGCGGTTCGGTCGATGTTGATGAATCCATTGCGATTGCGAGTGGCACACTGATATCGAAGGTGGGATCGCCTCCGTCATCCAACCCGTCTTTCCCGACGCTATAGAGCTTTCTCTGAGTTGGACTCCACAGCATTGGCAGGCCCGTAAAGGGATCGAAATACATCGATCCCACTTCTGCCAACCGGGTTGGGATGGAGACCGTCGCAGTCGGTTTCCGCATTAAGACTTGAAGTGAGACCAATCGCATCCGTGCGTCCGTTTCGACGAGCCGCTGACTGAATGGTTCCCAATTCGGTGAAAACTCCAGCGGGTTGATGATCCGTTCCAGCAAGGTCAATTGAGAATGGCGTGCGACGTCGTGCAGCTTGGGAAGTGGACTGTGTACAGAGTCCGCTGCCTTGATCGTGGCATCGTAGAATGTGGCATAGATATCCCAGGTCCGTTGCGATGAGGATGCGAAACCGAAGAAGCTTGGAATGCGGGGGTGCTCAATAGCCCGGAACATCTCGGGGTGAAGATGAGCCGCGCGCGCCAAGGATTCTAGTGAAGGCGAATCCGTTTCGTCGTGGGGAAGAAGGTCAAGTTCAGGGTGTTGGGCACTTTTGTAGCCCAGCTCAAACTGACTTTGAATGGGCCACCGAAGGGAATACTCGCCGGGAGTCAACGGCTGGAGGAGGTTCAGTCCACGGGTCAAGACCGCTCGCTCAACCGCCGTATTGCTCAAGATGCGAGAGATGAGTTGCACGTTATCCTCAAGAATGACTTCGGCCAAGATCTTCATCGACAGTGTTCGCGCTTCCCGCAGCACAAACCTCCATCGAGAGAGATCCGTCGCGAGACGTTCAAGTCCTATCTTGGTCTGTTGCCCAAGTCCGTCCGCGATGTAGAGACGGTGTGCGCCCAGGATCTCTTCGGCACGCAGAACGCCTCGGTGCGCGTAGCCCCAGTCTTCGAATCGCATTTGCAGCCACTGTTCATATCGCTGGAGCAGCGTACTATATCGAGCGACTGAGGTTCGAAAGCGCGCGTTGCGCCTCTGAAATTCCGTCACTGGGTCGGGTAAGTTCCATTCAGGGACGACTTGGTCGAGTGCGATTGGAATGCGAAGCTCTGATCGTCCAGGCTTGTCGAGGTCGAAGTCACGCTGGCTGAGCTTGGTGTCTGATTCCAGCCAGATGTCATAGCCGACTTGAACTGGATGTGAGCTCGAGGAGGAGGCAAAACCCAAGAGTAGAAAATAGCCGTTTTCAAGCGGATTCTCGATGAAGCGAGCCGGCGGTTCCGATAATTTCAAGAAAGTTGCGTTCGGCTTTTCCTTATCCGATGACCAGATCAGGCCGGATACTTCGAGGAAGAGTGCAACGATGCAGAGGCTAAGAATTAAATTACGCATTGGCTAGGCTTCACGTTTGTGACGGGCTAAGGACCATCACCGCCCTCATGCCTCGATCGTTCCTGAGTGTCTATTCGGTGGTTCCCGGGTACTCAATAGGCTCGCCCTCCGAGGGAGCAAGCCCTGTGCCCTGTGGGACTTCCAAAACCCGTTGTTCGATAGGCAGTTTAGACGGGCGCAAGGCGTTGGAAATCACGGTAAGGGGGAGGGGATGAGCAGAGTCGGACATTATTGAACTTGACAAGTTTTGTCCCTCTCTCCTATTGTGCCTGCACATTGTGACTCCTGGGTAAGGGAAGAGGGTGCAAGTCCCTCGCGGTCCCGCCGCTGTAAATGGGGACGAAACCCGCGGTTGCCACTGTCCACTAGGCGTGAAACGTACCTCGTGAAGCGTATCTCGTAAGATCTAGTTCTCCGACGACGCTTCACGAACAACGAACGACGCTTCACGTTTGGGATGGGAAGGCGCGGGGAGTAGGGTGAACCATGAGCCAGAAGACCTGCCCGGAGAGTTGACCATCGTTCTCTCGAGGGCTGGGGAACAGGCGAGGATGAAGAAGCGGGTGCAATCCTCAGGGTCTTGCTCAGGCCTTGGGGATTTTTTATTTGGACCAGCGTAGACAACATATTGCCGTCATCTTGGCCTGGTTGCTCGTGGCGGTGATGGTTTCTGCATCGGCGGTTGTCGCCTGTGTCGGAGGAGACTGTGCTGCAATGAAGCGACGGCAACAAGGGATTCTGACCGGCATGCCCTTCATGGCGCATGTTTCGTCGCGGTCTTTCGTGGATGATGCCGGTCGGAAGATCTATTTGGCCAAGCCGCCGACGCGTATTGTCTCCTTAGCACCAAGTGTGACGGAAATGGTGTTTGCGATCGGTGCGGGCGAGCAGCTCGTTGGCGTCACGGAATTTTGCGACTTTCCGCCTGAGGCATCGACCAAACAAAAGGTCGGTTACTCCAATCCGAACCTCGAATCGGTGATGGCCCTCCAGCCGGACCTCGTGCTGGCGCCGAAAGAATTTCTCAAGCCGGATGTGATCACAACACTCGAGCAATTGAAGATGCCGGTCTTCATGATGGGCGCGACCACGATCGAGGATATTTTTTTGCATCTGCACACGCTGGGGCGGATGCTGGATCGTTCGGGGGTGGCCAATGACGTAGTCATGACCCTTCGTAGGCAGCTTGCGGAGATCAAGTCGCGGACGCAGGGTCTGCCACCAGTACGAGTGCTCTATGTGCACAACAGCCAGCCACTCATCACGGTCGGACCGGGGAGCTTCATCGATCAACTGATTGAGATGGCCGGAGGGACCAACGTC
>JBQTHY010000192.1:0-16911 GCA_052389395.1 Nitrospiraceae bacterium
CGTCGCCTTGCTACGCACTGACCGCAACAGCGCGAGCCGGCCTCACCCGGCTGCACCTTATTCGATCGTCGGTGCGTCGTGGTGCCCGTTCAGTGAGCCAATTCATCGTGGACGGCCTTTAACAACGCGTCCATGCTAAATGGCTTGCGTAACGTATGCCGGACTCCCAGGAGCTTGGCCGCGTCTAAGGTCTTCTCCCTGTCTGGCGCCCCTGAGATGGCAATCACCTTCACATCGAGGAAGGCGCGGGTTAATTCCAGGATCAGGTCGAGTCCATTCATCTCAGGCATGTCAATGTCGGTAATGACCAGGTCAGCGGGCTTCTCTCGATAGACCTCGAGCCCAAGGCGTCCGTTCGGAGCTTCCATCACTTCATGACCGGCCCCTTCCAGCACGATACGAAGCAGTGTACGGAGGGATTCGTGATCATCGATCACCAGAATCGTTGCCATGGACCACCTCGTCGTGAACAAACGGCGGTCAGTGGCACAGCGCCCGCACCGCTGGCCTTGGTTGCCCTACTCCGAGGATAGAACCGAGCAGCCGAACGTCCCAGACCAGAAAGGGGTACTTCCTTGGGAGGGTATCAAGGCGGGAGGCGAACGGGGCGGAAGGGCTGAGGAGAGATGGGGTATTTCGAGGTCGGCCTGCAATCACTACGCGACGAGTGCAACCCCTTGAATTGCGAAGCGAGAGTGATAACGATGGTGCTCCACGGTCCACCGGTCGCCCCCCCCTTCCGGGTTACGCTCTTCAGGGAATGTGCTCCGCTAACTACCCGGCTACGCTTTATCCATGATGCCACCACGGAAGGAGCGCACATGACGAAAATGGACCAGTGAAGGATCTGCGCCAGATCTGGTCCAACGCCGCAGGAGCGGCTGAAAGGAGCCCCATGTGGTTGTTAATCATGGTGCTACTAAATATAGGGCCGGGACTCAATCAAATTACCGTGCTGAAGACGTTTGCTACATCAGAGGAATGCCAGATTGAACGTAATCGTATAGGTTTTGCGATGGCGGAAGCGTATCCCTATGAACGCGATTTTGTTATTGCCTGTAAATTGAATCCGAAGCACAGCTCCTGAGAAAAGACCGACTGATTCACGGTAGGAGGAACAGAGGGTAAGAATTACGAGGGGAATTAAAAAAGTCATCAATCACTTGAGAAATTCAGTCCTAAGCGCTTGAGAAGCTATGACCTCTGAGCTCCACGCTCGACGGCATACATCCTACGCTGGCCTACCATTGCAAGTCATGAAAGCCATCAGCTCTTGCCGTCAGGTTTGAATTCAACAATCGCAAACTTCCTCTTCCCGATCTTGACGCGGCGCAGCTGATTGAGATGAAACGTAATCAGCCTATCGGGATCGGATTCCTTCTTGCCGTCGACCTCGACCCCTCCCTGAATAATGAGTCTTCTTGCTTCACTGGTGCTGGAAAGCAAGCCGGTTTTTGCGATCAGCTTCGAAAGCTTTATGCTGTTGCCTTCCTCAAAGTCTATTTTCAACATATCGTCGACCTGTAACAGCACATGCTTATCCGGTTCATCCGGGAACTCCTGTTTCTGGAACTTCTGCTGAAACCCAGCACGTGCCTGGCCGGCGGCCTCATTGCCATGATAACGAGCCACCAGCAAATGAGCCAACGTCTGTTTTGCCCCCATCGGATGCTGGCCCTTTACTCCGTTCAGATCTTCTGCGGTCAGCAACTCATAATAACGGACCATGAGGGTATCGCTGATCGACATGACTTTTCCGAACATGTCGTCCGGTTTGTCCTCGAGAGCGATAGCGTTCCCCAGGCTCTTGCTCATCTTTTTGACGCCGTCCGTGCCTTCAAGCAATGGCATGGTGATCACAACTTGCGGTTCCTGCCCGTAATCGCGTTGCAGCTCACGTCCAACCAGCAAGTTAAACTTCTGATCAGTCCCGCCCAGCTCCACATCAGCTTTCAGGGCGATTGAATCGTAGCCTTGCACGAGGGGGTACAGAAACTCGTGGATGCTGATCGGTTTCTGGTCGTGATAGCGCTTATGGAAGTCATCGCGCTCCATCATCCTTGCCACCCGATAGTGTGCGGCAAGTTGGATCAATCCGTCTGCCGTCATCGGCCCCATCCAGCGGCTGTTGAACTCAATAATCGTTTTGGCCGGATCAAGAATTTTGAAGATCTGCCGTTGATAGGTCTTGGCGTTCTCCTGTACCTGCTCTTTCGTGAGCGCCTTACGCGTTTCAGACACGCCGGTAGGATCGCCAATCATCCCTGTGAAATCACCGATCAGAAAGATCACGTGGTGGCCGAGCTCTTGAAAATGCTTCAGCTTGTGGATCAACACGGTGTGCCCAAGATGGAGATCAGGGGCGCTCGGATCGAATCCTGCCTTGATTCGCAAGGGACGCTGCTCTTTCACGGACCGCATCAGCTTTGTTTCAAGCTCCGTCCGTTGAATCACTTCAACGGCGCCCCGCAGGATCAGCTCCAGCTGCTGCTTCACGTCGATCATAATGGTCGATTCCCCACCTGTTCTTTCGAACCCAGCGCAGCGACCCTCACCAACTGCTTGATACGATTGAATTTCTTCGAACCGATTCCCTTTACATTGCGCAATTCTTCGACCGTCTGAAATCCTCCCACGGATTTCCGATAGGCGATCACCCGCTGGGCAAGAACAGCTCCAATACCAGGCAATGATTCAAGATCTTCCGCAGCGGCACGATTAAGATCCAGCAATCCGCGTTGAGTTGTGGCAGAGTGCCTCGTCTTCGCCGTAACAGAAGTCTTTGCACCGATGAATGTACCAGACGATCGGGCCTCTGCCCCCTTCTCTGCCTCGCCCGCAGTGGTCGTCTGTCGGGGAATCTCCTCCGTTCCGGCCACTGGTTCCCCCCTATTCACCGAAAGGCGCGGTGCCTGCCAGCCAATCCAGAACACCACCCCCATGGTCATGGCTAACATACCGAGTTTGATGAGAAGAGATTTCATCATCTTGAACATTGAACCATTTGATCATTGACTCATTGCGAAAAACGAACTGGGCAATGTTTCAATGACAAAATGAGCAAGTGATGCACTTACCTCTCTCTCTTCCGAACTTGGTGAATCGCGGCGCCGTCGACATCCTCAAACGCTTCCATCATCCCTTCAGCCAGTGTAGGATGGGCATGGATCATTTCGGCTACTTGTGTGGCCGTGGCACCGACTTGCATAGCCAAAGCTGCTTCATGAATGAGGTCGGCAGCATGGGCGCCGAGCATGTGGACACCGAGAATCTTCCCGCCGGCTGCCTCCGCAATCACTTTGCATAATCCTGTCGTTTCACCTATTGCCTGCGCCTTGCCCAAAGCCGCATAACGAAATCTGCCGATCTTCAAGCTGACATTCGGATCAGCTCCTCTTGCTTCAGCTCCCTCTCGCGCTTGCGACTCAGTGAGGCCGACACGACCAATCTCCGGCAGCGTGAAGATACCGACAGGAATGACGTCGTAACGAATCGTTGTCTGACGGCCCATGATATTTTCGACCGCGACTTTTCCCTGGGCCGATGCCACATGGGCGAGCATTGCCTTTCCCGTAACATCGCCGATCGCATAGATACCGGGGGTGGTGGTTTCCATCCGTTCATTGACGGGGATCTCTCCCCGTCGGCCCGTTTGTATCGCAACTTTTTCGAGTCCGATCCCTCGACTGTTGAACCCCCGCCCCACCGAGACCAATAGTTTCTCGACTTCGAGGTTGGCCCCGTCCTTGAAACGCGCCGTGACCGTTGTCGTGCCGCGATCAAATTTTTCGATGGTGGTACCGGTTAAGACAGTCACATTTCTCTTTTTCAGTTCACGGGTCATCGTGGATGAAATTTCTTCATCCTCCAGGGGGAGAAGCCGCTCCATCAGCTCCACCACCGTGACTTTTGTACCCAAACCGCTGTACAGACTAGCAAACTCGCAACCTTCGACCCCCCCACCAATGATCAGGAGCCGTGGCGGAATAGACGTGAGATCCAACAATTGCTGGCTTGTCAGGAGCTGTATTCCGTCGATAGGAAATTGCGGAAGGTTCGGCCAAGATGAGCCGGTCGCAACGACAATGGCATCGGTCGTGATCGATTGGTCTGTTCCATTATTGAGGGCGACATGCACCGACTGTCGATCCTGGATCGCACCGGTCCCTTCAAGATGTTCAATATTCCAGGCTTTAAAGAGTGTTGCGATTCCTTTGACCAAGCCGGCCACGACCTGGTTCTTCCGAGCGACCATTTGCGGCAGATCGTAGGTGACAGGCCCGGAGATCTGAAGCCCCATCGGGCCTGCCCTCTTCACTTTATCGCCGAGTTCAACAACGGAGAGGAGCGCTTTGCTCGGAATGCAACCCCAATTCAAGCAGACGCCGCCGAGCGCCTGCCGCTCAATGACTGTCACACGCGCGCCGAGCTGGGCTGCCCGGACCGCCGCGACATATCCGCCTGGCCCGGCACCGAGAATGGCAATATGCTTCTGGGAATTCATTGAGTCATCGGCTCATTGCCGATTGATTCAGTGCGAGAACTCACGAATGGTCCAATCGCACAATGGTTCAATGATTCAAGGCACAAAATGGTTCAATGCTTCTGAGAGGCGAGGAAAGCTTCGTACTGAGCTGCAGTCATCAATTGATCGACTTCCCCAACATTGGCTAGATCGATAATTGCGATCCATCCCTTACCGTACGGATCCGAGTTCACCACTTCAGGATGATCCTTGAGGTCGGTGTTGACCTTTGCCACCGTGCCGCTTACCGGGGTATAGATTATGGAAGTGGTTTTTGTCGATTCCACCTCCCCAACCTGTTGCCCAGCCTTCACCACGGAACCCACTTTCGGTAGATCTAAGAACACGATATCACCCAACGCCTCCTGGGCGAAATGACTGATCCCTACGGTGGCTTGCTTCCCACTGACACGAACCCACTCATGGTCTTTGTGATAGCGCAAATCGGATGGAATCATGCACGCTCCTTTGGAAAAGGTCTAGGTTGAGGCTAAGGTCCAGCAAAGGCCGGGCGCACTTTTGTCACTTCTCAACGTGAGCCGGAGCCTCGACCTTCTCAAGTTTTGGGGATCGTAGTGGGCCCCACGGGCTTTGTCAAGGAACGGCGGCGGCCGAATCCGTCGTGACAAGAATGTTCCAGCGGTCTAACTGAGGCAGGGCTGAAAGTGCCGTCTTCAAGCCTGCCGCGGATGGAGGGCTTGCGGTCGCGATCACGGGAATTCCA
Organism: Nitrospiraceae bacterium; assembly: GCA_052389395.1. Lineage (GTDB taxonomy): Bacteria > Nitrospirota > Nitrospiria > Nitrospirales > Nitrospiraceae > Nitrospira_D. The sequence continues at coordinate 5,250 of JBQTHY010000192.1, forward strand.
ATCCAGAAACGATCCATCGTCCCCAGCTGGTGCTCCAGCTGAGCGAACGGCGTTTCCACTTCCGTGTCATCAAGCCGGACCATCATCGACCCACTCGTTCGCTGCAGAAGCTGGACAAAATCTTCCCCATACTGTTCGAGCCCCTGTAGAGGAGACGTCAGCGTGGCTCGATGCACTTCTACCAATATTGTGGCCGTCGGATTGGTTTCACGCAGCGCTTTTCGGAGTCGCGCCGCTAGAGTGGCGTAGCTGACTGCCTTCCAACCCACCCATCGCCAGTAGGCGGCTGTCCCCCCCTGGGCCAACCCTTCAGTTGACAGTTCTTCCGTCAACATCTGTCGCGGAGAAAGACTCAGACCAAACGACGACGAGAACTCACGGAACGAGTCCTCTGAGAACTCTGCCGCAAATCCCGGCTCCGATCTCGCTGGCAAGAACAGTCCGTCGCACCCCTTCCGAGAAAGAGATCTGACGACTTCCTCAAGATAAGCTTGGTAGTTCGGATTCGCAATATCTGGCCGTGCGGGCAAGGTATTTTCGTCCGCACGGCCACTGGCAGTTTCACCCAGCCATTCCGGCTTGAGATCCAGGCCCTGCGCCCGATGAACATCCAACGCCACCCACACGGAAAGCCCTATGCGGTGGGCTTCGGACACAATCTGCTGCATACTCTCCGAACCAAACTCCGCCCCCCCGTGGGCGTACGTCTGAAGAAGTTCAACCACTAACGAGGTCACGCCCCCTTGCGCCAGGTCCTGAAGCCATGCGGCCATGCTCGGCTGCGGCGGAAGCTGGCCAAAACCAACTCGAAAAGCGAGCTGCCTGGTTTGCCCGTTGAGCTTGTGGGCACGCAGTTGCCGCAACTCATCCAGCCGGCGAAGCGCGTGGCCTTCGTAGAGCGCCCCGTTCACTTGCTGAGAAATCTGGCCCGCCGCTACTATGCGATATTGCGCCATCGCCGCACGGTAGTCTCCGACTTGCTCGTAGGCGCGCCCCAACCACCAGTGCGCTTCAGCCAGGCGCGGGGACTCCGTTGCGTCATCGGCAAATCGTCGAAAGAAGAGGATCGCCGTCGAATAACGTTCTTGAACGAATGCGCGATAGGCTTCCTTGAGCAGGTGAGACTGTGCGTCGCGAGCCGGATCGGCGTGTGATACATCGCCGGGTGGTGGGATCGTAGGAGGTTGACTGATCCGCGGCGCACAGGAGGACAGGAGGCAGAGGGAAAGCAGCGATGCCTTCCCTGCGATTCGAAGCGTACAAGATGTGAAGGGCAACAGAGCCACTGCCCTCCGAGCTGTGAGGCTACCCGAAGATTTCCATGCCCGGGAAAAAGTAACCGATCTCAAATGTCGCTGTTTCCGGAGAGTCGGACCCATGGACGGCATTGAACTCTATATTGGTCCCATGGGCCTTCCGAATAGTGCCGGTCTCTGCCTTTGCCGGGTCCGTTGGGCCCATCAGTTCTCGGTTTTTCTTGATAGCGTTATCGCCCTGCAGCACCATGACCAGAGACGGACCAGAAGACATGAACGTGCAAAGGCTATCGAAGAACGGACGAGCCTTATGCACGGCATAAAACCCCTCCGCCGTCCGCTTCGACATCTGCACGAGTTTCACGGCGATCGGCTTCAATCCTGCTTTCTCGTACCGGCTAAGAATATCGCCCATCACACCCTTCTTCACGGCATCGGGCTTAATAATCGCCAACGTTCGTTCGCTCATAGTGTGGTCGGTTTCTCAAAAAAGTTAAAGAATCAAATGAAGACTCGTGCGCGCATTATAAGTAGCCATCTTCCGGCTTGCAAGGCCCGCACCTCCTCGCTGCGGACCTTTGCATAGATGCAGTTGTTTGCTTCGATTGATGCTCGTAGAGGATGCGCATGGTAAAGCCGAGGAACCCCCTTGATCGTTCCAAGTTCCACTACGATCCGAGTACTCGAGTGACACTCTTCACGAGGAAAAGTGTTTGGCCAGCTCATGCGGTTTGAAGACGCCCCGTTCTGTCACGATGCCAGTAATAAATTCGGCCGGGGTCACGTCGAACGCCGGGTTATAGACCGGCACGTCCCTTGGTGCGATGGGATGGCTCCCGTGAATTGTCGTGACCTCCGACGGATTTCGCTGTTCGATCGGAATATCTTCTCCTGATTTCGTCTTCAAATCTATAGTCGAATAGGGTGCCGCGACGTAAAATGGAATGCCGTGTGCCTTCGCCAGCACCGCTACCGAATATGTGCCGATCTTATTGGCCACATCTCCATTTGCTGCAATCCGATCGGCGCCGACGACGCAGAGATGAATCTTGCCCTGCCGCATGAGGGTACCGGCCATGTTATCCGTGATAAGCGTCACGGGTATCCGCTCCTGCATCAACTCCCAGGCCGTCAGTCGCGCCCCTTGCAGCACAGGACGAGTTTCATCCACGATGACTTTGACCTTCTTCCCCTGATCCCATGCCGCGCGGATGACTCCGAGCGCGGTTCCGTATCCAGCTGTCGCAAGGGAGCCGGCGTTGCAGTGGGTCAAGATCGTCTCCCCATCTTTGATAAGCTCCGCCCCATGGTGCCCTATAGCTTTGCAGAGCGCGATGTCTTCGTCGAGAATGGCTTGAGATTCTCGGATGAGCTCTGCTTTGATCAGCACGACAGACTGATCATGCAGAGCAGCCAACCTGCGCTTCATTCGTTCGATGGCCCAAAACAAATTGACCGCCGTCGGTCTGGTCGCGGCAAGACGATCACAAATAGCCAGAACCGCCTGTGCGAAGGTCGGATAGTCCGTCCCATCGACGGATTGCGCACCTAAGGCGACGCCGAGGGCTGCCGTCACACCGATGGCTGGCGCGCCTCGAACTTTCAGTTCACGAATAGCGTCGGCGACCGTCTGATAGTCTCGGCAATCGAGAAATTCAACGGCTGCTGGGAGCCGGCTTTGATCCAACAGACGGACCGCGCCGTCTTTCCATTCAACGGTTGGAACCATAAAGAATCTTCTAGCGGGAAGTGAACAAGAGTGCAAGGCCGTATAACAGACCAAAGAATCCGGGGCCTGCGCGATCTCGAAATTGGTGCCAGATGAGGCGCCAATTCTGCAGCTCACAAGGCCAGAGGCAGTGTCGAGGGTCAACCGGATGTGGAATTAGATCACGCATGCGGGTCAATGTCATCTCGGACGTTGAGAGCCTTCCCGTGACCAAGACAGCTCCATCGAGATCCGTGCGAGAGACCGCCACATTCTGATCAGCATAGGCTTGGAGGACAGCTTGCACCGGATGTCCATAGGGATTCGCCTGGCCTACCGAGATCACAGCATACAGTGGACGAATCTGCTCGATCCAGTCGCGATCGAGTGAGCTGTGTGCCCCATGGTGAGGCACTTTCAACAGCGTCACCGGCTGGCGACCCTCCCCACTGAGGTGACGGATGCCTTCCAGTTCCACATCAGCAGCAAGTAGAATCGAGCGGGTGCCACATTGCAATCGCGAGACAATCGACTGATTGTTCAGCGAAGTCCCACTGTGGTGTTGGACCACCAGATGAACCTTTGGCTCTTCCGGTGGATTGAGAATCGTCAATCGGCATGGACCAGATCGCAACAGGTCTCGGCCACGAATGGCGAGGTGCTCAGGGACTTGTTTCTCACTCAACGCAGCCTCTAAGTCAGCGACAAATTTCTCATACCGTTCAACGCCATTTCCCCAGTACTGCCCGACAGAGAAATGACGAAGGACCCAGATTAACCCGCCGACATGATCGAGCTGTTGATGGGTCCCCACAACGTAGTCGATATGGCGAATTCCTCGATTCCAGAGAAACGGCGCGACAATACCTCGTCCCATGTCAAAATTCTCATATCTGCTCCCTCCGTCGATCAAAACGGTCTGACCATCAGGTAATTCGATCACAGCGCTATCCCCTTGCCCAACGTCAAGGAACGTCACCCGCCAGCGATCGCCATCTACCCCCAACCGGGGAGACAAGACCCACCAACAAACCAGGAACAAAACCACACCAGCGCCGATTACGCGAAGACGACGCGACACAAAGCTGGAACCAGCCATAAAGAGGCCCGCGTAGAAGACAACGATAGCCGGTAACAATGGCGCAGCGATGTGCCTCTCCCCTCCAGGAAACCCGGCGCACCAGCGCAGTCCCTGAATCATCCATGTAAGCAATTGCTCCAGGCCCCTTCCCATCACGAGGTCTCCGGCATCTGTCACAACCGCCCACAAGGCCGCGATCAATCCGAGCGGGACCAAGACGAGCCCTGTGAAGGGAATTGCGATGAGATTCGTCACGATCCCCAACCAAGGAACCTGATTGAAGTAGGTGGCAACCACTGGAAGGGTAGCCAAGGTCACGGCTCCACTCATCAAAAAAGCATCACGACCATATTCGGCGATGTTACGTGCGAGATTTCTCTCGATATCTGCAGGCGCCTCTTCCCGTTGACCCACCCACCAGGCTGTTTGGACGATCATGAGTACCGAGAGAAAGGAAAGCTGGAATGAGATATCGAAGATCGCACGAGGATCGTGCAGCACAATGATAAGAGCCGCCACCGCCATGGCATGATGCAAATGACGATCATTCCCGAGCCACACAGCGACCAAGGCCATCGTAATCATCACCAGCGACCGGATCGTCGCCAACTCGGCTCCAGCCAGCAACGCATACAGCGTCACCGTTGGCCAGGTGAGGAGAATCGCGATCCTCGATGGTGTGAGTGTCCGAGACAGCGACAGAAGCAGCGCAGAGGGGAGCCATAGGATGACCCGCTTCACCAGCCAGAAGACGACCAGGGCCACGAGGCCAAGGTGCGACCCTGAGATCGACAGAAGATGAATAGTGCCTGTAACCATGAACGTTTCTTGAAGGTCTTGCTGAAGGTATCCCCGTTCTCCAATGACAATACCGAGAAAGATCCCGAGCGCCGGCTGGTGCAGCGTGTGCATCGCCGCGTCACGAATTCTCGCCCTCCAGCGATCGACTCGATTCCATGCAATCCAACGCCATGTTTCGGCGCCCGATTCCAGAAGACGCACCGAGTCCGACCCTGTGACGGTGGCAACGAGATCAATCCCATGGCGCTCCAGGTAAGCGGTGTAGTCGAATCCCCCAGGGTTCAACGACCCACTTGGGGGGTGCAACTTCGCCCGGAACGAAATGCGATCTCCTTGATGCAGCGTTCTGCCAGGCTCCCGCCACACAAGACGTACTCGGCGTGATCCTAAAAGGACCTCTTCGTCGTTGACTAGGACGGTCTGGCGTCCAGGACCATGTTGAACAGGAGCCACGATACGGCCGGCCATCTCGGTCTGGAGGATGTCGCGGCGATTGGGCTCAGGCTGATGAGGATGGGGAGGAGGAGTGGCTGCACTCCAATAGAGAACCCCGGAGAGGAGGGATACGTACAGGAACAACGCGTGTCGTGAATCGACGAGTCCCGCGCGTTCAAAGAAACACAACCCGATGGCGACGCCCGACAACAGGCTGAAGATCGCCATCGGGAAATAGGGAATCTGTGAGCCACACAGGAGGCCGAGGAGAAATAGGATTGTGAGGGATGGCAGCATAAGCCTCCCTCTTGCAAAGAGAAGCACTTACCCAATATGAGCGCGCACGACGCGAGCAAGATCCTCGGCCACTTCATGAATCACAGTGTCTTGCTCTCCCTCCACCATGATCCGCAGCAGTGGCTCCGTTCCCGAATACCGAACGACCACGCGTCCACTCCCGTCGAGGCGACGTTCGCTCTCTCGAATCGCTCGATGGACATCCGGAATGGATTCCAAGACCGGCTTCTGCGTGACCCTGACATTCAGCAACACCTGCGGAACGGCCGACATCGCTCTGGCCAATTCCGACAACGGCTTTCTTGTCCGCTTCATAAGGGATAGCACTTGCAGAGCAGAGATAAGTCCATCCCCCGTCGTATTGTGGTCGAGAAAGATAAGGTGCCCCGATTGTTCCCCGCCAAAGTTGAACCCCTCGGCTAACATCCGTTCCAGCAGATAGCGATCTCCGACCGGAGTTCGAACAAGCTTAACGCCGGCCTTCGCCATCGATAATTCCAACCCGAAGTTGCTCATCACAGTCCCGACCAGCGTCTGACTGGCCAACTGCCCCTTCTGGTGGAGATCGAGCGCCAAGGCCGCCATGACATGATCACCATCGATGATGGTCCCTTGCTCACACACGAAGATCGCCCGGTCCGCATCTCCGTCCAAGGCAATCCCAATATCGGCCTTGTGGCAACGCACCGCTTCTTGGAGTCGCTCAGGATGGACTGCTCCGCAGCCGTCATTGATGTTCATGCCGTCCGGCTTATTTCCGATTACCTCGACTTTGGCCCCCAGTTCCCTGAGGACCATCGGCGCTACCTTGTATGCCGCACCATTCGCGCAATCGACGACGAGTGTGAGTCCTTGAAAATCCACGTCTCTGGGTAACGAGCGCTTGGTACATTCGATATATCGTCCATCCGCATCATCCACGCGATAGGCTTTCCCAATAAGATCGGCGGTCGGTCGGAGGTGACTGATCTCATCCGAGACGATCAACTGTTCAATCCTGGCTTCTACCTCGTCAGGTAGTTTAAACCCGTCGCTCGAAAAGAATTTGATTCCATTGTCCTGATAAGGATTGTGCGAAGCTGAAATCACCACTCCGGCATCCGCCCGCAGACTGCGAGTCAAGAAAGCGATGGCCGGCGTCGGCATCGGTCCGACTAACAGAACATCGACTCCCATCGAACAGATCCCCGCCGTCAAGGCGGACTCCAGCATGTAGCCGGAAATACGGGTATCCTTGCCGATGACGATTTGATGACGACCGGCTCGCCGCATGAAGATGTGCGCGGCCGCCCGACCCAGTTGCATCGCCATTTCACTGGTCATGGGATCGAGATTGGCCACCCCGCGGACCCCGTCGGTTCCGAACAACTTACGCATAATGCTCCTGTCTGGCTGATACCGGACTCGATTTTACGGCCGCCGCTACTTTGACAACATCCGCCATCATCGCCACATCATGGACACGCAGGATCTGCGCCCCTCGATCAACGGCCAGAGCAACGGCCGCCGCCGTTCCCCATTCCCGATGTTCGACAGGCCGATCGACAATCTGACCGATGAAGGCTTTTCGTGAAAGGCCGACGAGCAGGGGACGGTTCAACATCGTGAAGGATGAAAGCTGATCCAATAAGTTGAGGTTATGTACCAGCAGCTTACCAAAACCGAAGCCCGGATCAAGGACGATGTTCATTTTGGCGATGCCTGCCTCCCCGGCCACCTGCATGCGTTCATTGAGAAAGTGTGCGACTTCCGTCACCACATTTTCGTACGTTGGGGCATTCTGCATCATCTGCGGAGTCCCTTGCATGTGCATCAGGACAACGGCTGCACCGGACCGCGCAATCACTCTCGCCATGTCTCTATCAAACCGCAGGGCGCTCACATCATTGATGATGGATGCGCCTGCATCGAGGGCGACCTGGGCCACTGTTGATTTGGTAGTGTCCACCGAAATCGGAACCGTGACACGACGAGCCAGCTCCGCAACAACGGGAATCACTCGCGCAAGTTCATCCTGTTCACTCACAGGATGGGCTCCAGGCCTCGTCGATTCAGCCCCGACATCAAGAATGTCCGCCCCCTGTCGAACCAACTCGAGGGCATGAGCGACAGCCTGTTCAGGCTTGGCGTACCGCCCCCCGTCGAAAAACGAGTCGGTCGTGACGTTGACGATGCCCATGATCAGCGGGCGCTCATGGCATCGGACTTCTCGCTCTCTGGCCAGAAACCAGTCCCGTGAAGGGAATGTTTGCAGTGGAGTCTGATCCATGTCGATCACACGAAGAAACTTCACATAGAGCTGCAGCAGGCCTGGCGCCGGCTAGCGTCCACCCGCCTGCTCAACCTATGGTTTCACCTAGGACCTTGACAACGGCCCCCGCGCCCGGAGAGGCGGCCGTTGTGTATGGAAATCTCTTTAGGCAGGAACTGTTTGAGAAGAGCACTGCAACAGAATTTGGTCGATCTCCGGCGCATCCAGCACTTCTTTTTCCAACAGCGCCTCGGCCAACGCCTTCAAGCTGGTCATCTGTTCGGTCAGCACACGCTTGGCACGTTCGTAGTTCTCCGTGACAAAGCGTTTGATCTCACGATCGATCTCCAAAGCCACTTCGTCGCTGAAATCCCGCTTGGTCGCAAAGTCTCGGCCCAGAAAGACTGCGTCCTCTTTTTGTCCGAACGTCAGGGGGCCCAGTTTTTCACTCATCCCCCATTCACAGACCATCTTTCGTGCGAGGTCCGTCGCGCGTTCCAAATCGTTGCCCGCGCCGGTCGTGATGTGTTTGAACACGAGTTCTTCTGCAACTCGGCCGCCCATAAGAATCGCCAGCGTGTTGTACAAGAACTCTTTTGAGTAATTGTGCCGGTCGTCGGTCGGTAACTGCATCGTGACGCCCAGCGCCCGACCTCTAGGGATGATCGTCACTTTATGAACAGGGTCGGTTCCCGGCAACAGTTTCGCCATCAGGGCGTGGCCTGCCTCGTGGTACGCCGTGACCCGCTTTTCCTCATCGGTCAGAATCATACTCTTACGCTCGGCACCCATCAGGACCTTGTCCTTGGCCATCTCGAAGTCCACGACCTCTACTTCCTTCTTGTTCTGACGAGCGGCCCACAGCGCCGCCTCGTTCACAAGATTTTCCAAATCGGCACCGGAAAAACCCGGCGTCCCACGTGCAATCTTTTCCAGCTCCACGTTAGCCGCCACCGGCACCTTCTTCGTATGCACTTTGAGAATCTCCGAACGTCCGCGGAGATCCGGTCGATTCACCACAACCTGGCGATCAAACCGGCCCGGTCTCAGCAGCGCCGGATCGAGGACATCCGGTCGATTCGTCGCCGCCACCAGGATCACGCCTTCGGTCGTATCAAACCCGTCCATTTCAACCAGCAACTGATTGAGCGTCTGCTCACGCTCGTCATGGCCGCCACCGAGCCCCGCACCTCGCAGACGACCGACCGCATCGATCTCGTCGATGAAGATGATGCAGGGGGCGTGCTTCTTGCCCTGCTCGAATAAGTCGCGCACCCGCGAGGCCCCGACGCCGACAAACATTTCCACGAAATCCGAGCCGCTAATGCTGAAGAAGGGAACCCCGGCTTCCCCGGCAATCGCTTTTGCTAACAGAGTCTTTCCCGTTCCAGGAGGACCGACGATCAACACCCCCTTAGGAATGCGCCCCCCAAGCTTCTGAAACTTCCGGGGATCTTTCAGAAACTCAATGATCTCGAGGACTTCTTCCTTCGCCTCATCGATGCCGGCCACGTCGGCGAACGTAACCTTCTTCCGTTCTTCGGTCAACATGCGGGCACGGCTCTTTCCGAAGGATAATGCCTTGTTCCCCCCGATTTGCATCTGACGCATGAGGAAAAACCAGAGACCGAGGAAGAGAATGAACGGTCCCCACGTGACGAGAAACGTAATATACCAGGGACTTTCATCCGGCGGCTTGACTTCGATTTGGACATCCTTCTCGCGTAGGACCTTCACGAGATCAGGATAGTCTGCCGAATAGGTGCGGATGCGGGTCTTATCCTTCAGGACCCCGCTGATATGGTTGGCCTTAATGATGACTTTCTCGATAGCGCCCTTCTCAAGCTTCGCCATGAAATCGCTGAAAATGACTTCTTCTTCCGGCGCATGAGTCGGCACGCTGAACAGATTAAAGAGCAGAATCATGAACAAGCCGACCACGACCCAAAAGAGCAAGTTCTTGACCCTGGAATTCATCCAGATCTCCTTCATATGTTTCGCATGGTGCTCAAGCACAACCCCTTCATTAATCTGGGTGATCTTAACACAGCCTCGTTGAAGTTGACAACCGTAACTCCAGGGTTTTATTCGTCCTCATCATCCATATCCCTCTGGTCGAGAACCGCAAGGTACGGGAGGTTACGGTACTTCTGCTGATAATCGAGCCCGTAGCCCACGATGTACTGATCAGGAACTTTGAACCCTACATACTCAACGCGCACATCGACGATCCGGCGGTCCGGCTTACTCAAGAGCGTACAGACCTTAATGCTGCGAGGTTTTTTCTTGGCCAGCGACTTCACCAAATGCTGCACCGTCAATCCTGAATCCACGATGTCCTCCACCAGCAAGACATCCTTGCCCTTAATTTCTTCGGTCAACTCGGTCACCAACCTCACTCTGCCTGAAGTCTTCGCCCTCGATCCATAGCTCGTCACTACAATGAAGTCGACCCGTACCGGAATCCGGATCGCTCTTGCCAGATCGGCGTAAAAGGCATAGGCGCCCTTGAGCACGCCCACAAGCACCAGGTCCCTGCCGGCATAATCAGCGCTGATTTGACGCCCCATTTCGCGAATGCGAGTCCGCATCTGTTCTTGCGTTACGATCGGCCGTCCGAACATCCGGTCCATCCCGCTAGATTCCATTCCCCCTCGACTCCTCATGTGCCGTCAGCACAAGGCAGCGCTCGGTCGCGTCCGTGAGTGCCCAACGTTCATCCTGACGATAACCCACGATCCACACAATCCCTTCCGGGGCGACCACCACAGGAATTCGTCCTCGTGCGGCGATGGACAGTTTGAGATCTGTGAAAAAGTCTTGTAGTTTCTTCGAGCGCCCCTTCATGCCGAAGGGATGAAAGCGATCGCCAGGTTGCCAGGTTCGCACCACGAGAGGCCCAGATACGCGATCGGCATCCACCACGATACAGTTCCGCCCCCGAGCCGTAGCAGGAACGCGGTTCCGTGTCAGCTGTTCAACCCGAATTGTCCAACCCGTTCCAGCCCACGTGACCTCCCCCGGGACTGTCAAGGTTGTTGGAACCACCTGAGCGCGATGGTTAAGAGAGAGATCCTGCAGCCCGGACGGAATGAATCGCACGAGGTCGCTTTCAACCAGCAATCGAGCCGATTTCACGGTAAGGCCCGACACACTTCCCTTCTTCGTCCCAGCCTGGAGGAAGCGCTCAACTGTCCGGATACTTGGAGACCGATGCAACGCATCGCATCGCCGCAACAGGTCCCGGACTACCCGCCGCTGGACGGCACGAGGGAGTTGCTGCAGGAAGGATCGGTCGATCGCCCATCCCCCATCATGATCCCGTCGAATCCTCGAGGCGCACAAGGCGGCAACCTGCTCATCGAGAAAGCTGTCATCTTCGCGACAGACATCCGCTAATCGGCAGAGTGCACGCACGCTCGACGGCACCAGCCGTGTGAGTATCGGCATGACCTCCTGCCTGATCCGATTCCGCATATAGATGGGCTTGGCATTGCTGGAGTCCTCCCGAAACGACAGTCCCTCGTGAGCCAGATACACAAGAATGTCCTCCCGCGTCGTGTTCAACAGAGGCCGAATGATTTTGCCGTCGCGATATACCGGCATTCCGGAGAGGCCCGTCAACCCTGCGCCACGAAGCATCCATAACAAGACCGTCTCGGCCTGATCGTTCGCCGTATGCCCAACGGCAATGCGATCTGCTCCGCAATCCTGAGCCATGTCCAGCATCTCGCGATAACGGAGGTCACGGGCTACGGCTTGTAAAGATGTCCGATGCTGACGACCCCGAACATCAAGTCGTCGTGTACAGAGAGGAATCTCCAGCTCTCGGC
>JBQTHY010000193.1:0-21960 GCA_052389395.1 Nitrospiraceae bacterium
GCGAACTTGTCGTGCCGTTTCGCTTTGATATTCAGCGCCAAGTTGTGCGCGGAAAACGCTTTGGGCTCTAAACGCTGCTTGAGGGCGTGCAGTGCGCTGGGAATCAGGTGATCGGTGTCCAACACCGGAAGCTTGGCCTCTAGATTCTTCAACACGGACGCCAAGGGAGAGAGCCTGCCTTTCGGGCAGCTCCGCTTCACCAGCTTCCTGAACTCCCGATTCATCTTCCACCGGGCGATCAATCGTTGCTTGGTGCCGGAGAGCCGATGCCAGATGTTCGGTAGCGAGTAGAACTGATGATTGGCCCAGTAGAACCCTTCTTGTAGTTGTTCCGGAGTCATGCGGCTCGGCCGATACACGACATGCTTGCCGTCATACTTTGACCAATCCCAATCGAATATCCGGCCAGCATTCTTGTAGCGATCGAAGAGAGCGGTTCCAGGAAGCGGCGTGAGCACGTTGAAATAGGCCAGCTCCACCTGATTCGTTGTCAGAAAGTCGACGGCCCGTTCGAACACCGCCTCATCGTCGTTATCAAAACCGAACACGATGCCCGGATTCACCATGATCCCATAGTCGTGGAACATCTTGATCTCTTGAGAGAACTTGTGCACCCGATTAAAGGGCTTGTTCGTTTCATCGAGGCTGTCTTCATCGAGCGATTCCAGCCCGACGAACACGGAGACGCAACCGCTTTCGGCGGCCAGCTTGACCATGTCTTCGTCGTCCGCAAGAAAGAGTGTGGCTTGGCAGCCCCACTTGATCTTGAGGGGTTTCAGCGCCGTCCACAGTTCGCGGCAATAGGCGCGGTTGCTATTATGCAGGTCATCGACAAACGCCACGATGCTGCCGTCCTCGATGCCGAGGCGGATCCGCATGCCCAGGATGAAGGCCTTCCAGAGCGGTTCGTCCCGGATCCGTTCGACTAACTCACTACGAAGCCAGCGCCGCACGTTCTGGAGTTCCGTGATCACTTCCTCGACCGGTCGGCGGCGCGTCGTCTTGCCGTTGAAGGGCGAGACGCTGCAAAACTCACAATCGAAGTGACAGCCTCTGGTGGTAAAGCTGCACTGTCTCGTCATGTAGGCATCGGGGTTCAGCAATTCGACGCGCGGGCTCTTGTAATGCTCCAATGCGGGAAACGACGTCATCTTATAGATCCGCTGCATCGTTCCGGCCTCATAATCCGCCACCAATCGAGGCCACAGTTCTTCGGCCTCTCCGCAGACGATCGCGTCCGCGTATCGAAGGGCTTCATCCGGGCAGTATGTGGGATGAACCCCTCCCATCACCACGGTCTTCCCGCGTTTCCGAAATTCCTTCGCGATTTCATAGGCTCGAGGGGCGTAGCAGGTCATGATCGACAGGCCCACCATGTCACAGGGGTCGTCGAAATCAATATCCTCAACCGCCTCATCAACTAAATCGACATCCCAATGGTCCGGCGTATAGGCGGCGATTGTCGGCAAGCTCAGCTTGGGAAACCAGACCGCCCGCCGCTCGGACGCCGTCAAATGGTAGCGGTTGTTTCGGGGATAGGGATCCACCAACAACAGCCGCTTGCCCTGTGTCTGCCGGAGTGGCTGGGCCTGTCGCATCGGTTGAACCAATTGCATCAATCCCTCCTTGAGTTCACCAGAGAGTCACCATCAGGATTTCGTCAGATCTCATCTCGTTCCCACCGGCCGTAACGGCGGCAGATTCACGTCTTGCCCCTCCAGTGCCGGTTCCGATTCTTCTGCTTCCGCCGCCGCGGCTTCCTCACGCTGTTGCGCCTCGAGGGCTTCCCGCTTGTTCTGTTGCTCGATTGTGACCGCAACACCGACGCTTTCAGGAGGAACCGGCGCCCCCACTACGCCACAGGAAATCAACAGTCCTGCCACCGACAAGAACACGAGACTCTTCATGATAGCAACCGCTCGAGTTCTTTGATCCGCTGTTCCACCCGTCCCCGAGCCGTCCCGCCGATCTGTCTTTTGCGGTCAATCGCCTCTGAGACGGTCAATCGTGCAAAGACCCCTTCTTCAATTCGATCGGAGAAGGCTCGTAGTTCCTCCAACGAAAAGTCCGTCATGTCTCGCCCCTGATCCAGCGCCGCCCGTACGACCCGTCCGGTGATTCCATGGGCTTCGCGAAAGGGCAGTCCTCTCGACACCAGGTAGTCGGCCAATTCTGTGGCGAGGAGACCGCCACCCTGCAAGGCCCGCTTGAGGGCTTCTCGGTTCACTCTGAACCGACGCATCAATTCAGTCAAGACGCGAAGGGTAGCGGCCACCGTATCGAGCGCGTCGAAGAGGGCCGGCTTGTCCTCCTGTAAATCACGATTATAACCCAACGGAAGGGCCTTGAGCGTGGTGAGCAGGTTCACCAGATGACCATAGACGCGACCCGTTTTCCCGCGGACCAGCTCAGGCACATCGGGGTTCTTCTTCTGCGGCATCATGCTGCTGCCGGTGCAGAAGGCGTCCGGTAGATCCACAAACTGGAATTCCTGCGATGACCAGATGATCAACTCTTCACTGAGCCGGGACAAGTGCATCATCGCGATGGACAAGGCCGAGGCCACCTCGATCATGAAATCGCGATCGGATACCGCATCCACACTGTTGGCCGTGATGGCCGGAAAACCCAGCAACCCGGCCGTGTATCGTCGATCCACCGGGTAATTCGTGCCGGCCAAGGCCCCTGACCCCAGTGGCATGACGTTTAGCCGGGTCGTGGCATCGCGCACTCGACCCTTGTCTCGTTCGAACATCTCCACGTATGCGAGCAGGTGATGCGCTAACAGGACTGGCTGGGCCCGCTGCAGGTGGGTGTACCCGGGCATTGCGATCGCGCGATTCGCTTTCGCTTTCGCCACGAACACGCGTTGAAACTCTGTTAGCTGCTCGAACAGCCGGTTCAACTGGTCACGGAGGTAGAGCCGGATATCCAACGCCACTTGATCATTTCTGCTGCGACCCGTGTGCAACTTGCCGCCCAGAGGCCCAATCAGCTCGGTTAGTCGCCGTTCAATTGCCGTGTGAATATCTTCGTCGTGGGGCATGAACCGAAACCGCCCTCGATCCAGTTCTGTCTTGACCGATTCGAGCCCGCGCACGATGGCCCTGGTTTCACGGGCTGATAGCACACGCGCCTTCCCAAGGGTCTTGCAGTGCGCGATACTCCCCTGAATGTCATGGGCGTAGAGCCGTCGATCCACGGCAGTCGACTGGGTGAAGGCTTCGACAAGCCGATTCGTCTTCCCTCGAAATCTTCCATCCCAGGCCTTTCCGGTGGAGGAGGTCGACCGATTGCGCCGTATCGCGGTACTCATCAGGAGGAAGCCTTCCGCCGCTGCGCTCTGATCTTCAACCGCAATGCGTTCAAGCGGATAAAGCCCTCCGCGTCTTTCTGATCATAGATCTCATCCTCTTCAAATGTGGCTATATCCAAACGATAGAGAGAGTTCTTCGACTTGCGCCCGGTCAGGCTACAACTCCCCTTAAAGAGCTTCACGCGTGCCGTGCCGCTCACATCCTGCTGCGCCTCATCGATCGCCGCTTGAGCCATCTCTCGCTCGGGACTGAACCAATAGCCGTTGTAGATCAGGTCGGCAAATCGAGGGATCAAGCTGTCCCGGAAGTGGAGCACTTCGCGATCCATCGTTAAGGATTCGAGCCCCCGGTGGGCGACATGCAGGATTGTACCGCCCGGTGTCTCATAGACCCCACGCGACTTCATCCCGACATAACGGTTTTCAACCAGGTCCACACGGCCGATTCCATGGGCTCCGCCCAACTTGTTGAGATGAGCGAGCAAAGTTGCCGGGCTCATCTTCTTGCCATCCAACGCCACCGGGTTGCCGGCCTCATAGTCGATCTCGATTTCCACCGGCTTGTCCGGTGCCTTCTCGGGCGAGACAGTCATCTGGAATATATCTTCCGGCGGAGATTCCCACGGATCTTCGAGGATGCCTCCCTCATAACTGACATGGAACAGGTTCAAGTCCATGCTATAGGGTTTGGCCTTTGTCGCCGCGATAGGAATTCCATGGCGATCGGCGTACACCATCAACTCACGCCGGGACCGCATTGTCCATTCACGCCAGGGCGCAATAATCCTGAGACCCGGCGCGAGGGCTGTATAGGTCAGCTCGAACCGCACTTGATCGTTTCCCTTGCCCGTCGCGCCATGCGACACGGCCTCGGCGCCTTCTTTGAGCGCGATCTCAACCTGACGGCGAGCGATCAGCGGCCGAGCAATGGATGTCCCCAGCAAGTAGCCGCCCTCATACATGGCATTACCGCGCAACATCGGAAAGACGTACTCTTTGACGAAGGTCTCTCGCAGATCTTCGACGTAAACCTTCTTCACCCCAAGGGCTTGGGCCTTTGTCTTAATGGCCTTGAGATCTTCGCCTTGCCCAAGATCGGCGTAAAAGGCGATGACCTCGGCGTCGTAGGTTTCCTGCAGCCACTTCAATATGACAGAGGTATCGAGCCCGCCTGAGTAGGCCAGCACTATTTTCTTGATCGGTTTCTGTTTCATGATGGTCTCACTGTTAGTCGGTCGTCGAACACCCATTCCGCTTCCCACGATGACCAGGCAAGACGATCAACATGATCGTCCAGCAAGACGCCTGTCTGCATGCGGACAGGCACAAGCAAGCAGCGGCCGAGGGGACTATCACGGCTCGACTGCCTTCGGTAAGGTCACCTCGACAGGCTCGGCCCCCGATCGCTCGACCCAGAGGCTCTCGACGGGCGAGCTCGGTCGAGTCGGGCCTGAGCTCGCCGAAGTCCGGCAACGCCGGAGCTTGGACCATGGAGTTTTCACGCGAAGCGACCTTCGCGCCGTCCGACTTACGCTGCGGCCTAAACAGGGGACGAAGGTAGCGGATATTTTCATTGTCCTGCTGAGCGACGTTTCTTCCGGGTGAGCAGTTGGACTAAAATCGCCTTCTGCATATGCAGCCGATTCTCCGCTTGATCGATCACGACCGACTGCGGGCCGTCGAGGACTTCTGCCGTGATCTCCTCCCCGCGATGGGCCGGCAAACAATGCATGACGATGGCATCCGGTTTTGCCCGATGAAGCAGCCGTCCGTTGAGCTGATAGGAGGAGAGCGCCTTTAACCGCCGTGCCTGCTCCCGTTCGCGCCCCATGCTGATCCACACATCGGTGTACACGACATCGGCTTCCTTTACCGCCACCTGGGGATTCTCCAACACTTCAATGGCGGCGCCGGTGGTTTCTGCTTCCACTCGCGCCCGATCGATCACGTGCTGGTCCGGCTGATAGCCGGCCGGACACCCCACCACCACTCGCATCCCCATCTTGGCTCCCGCTTCGATCAGGGAGTTGGCCACGTTGTTCCCGTCTCCGACGTATGCGATGCTGAGCCCTTTGAGCCGACCTTTGATTTCACGGATCGTTAGCAGATCGGACAGTGCCTGGCACGGATGGCTATGGTCCGTCAGTCCGTTGATGACCGGCATGCTGGCCTCAGCCGCCCATTCCTCGACAATCGCATGGTCGTACGTCCGAATCACAATGCCATCCAGGTAACGGGACAACACGCGCGCCGTGTCCGACACCGTCTCGCCGCGCGAGAGTTGAATATCCGCCATGGGAAGGACCAATGCATGGCCGCCCAACTGGTTCATACCCGCTTCGAACGACACGCGCGTGCGCGTCGAGGGCTTTTGGAAGAGCAGCCCCAGCGTTTTCCCGGGTAACAGCCAATGGGAGGTTCCCCGGCGGTGCTTCGCTTTCAAGGACGTAGCCAGGCGCAGTAAGAGATCGATCTGTTTCCGCGGCATCGCGGCCACATCCAACAGATCTTTAGAATAACCGAGATTGCGGCGTAGGAATTGAGCCTTGCCTGCCATTAGTGATGCGCGTCTTTCTCTGAAACGACTCGGCGTTTGAAAATCATGGTCAATGTCTCGATGAGAGTGTCGATTTCACCCTGCGTAATGACGAGCGGCGGCACGAAACGCAGCACGCGCTCGCTCGTAGCATTGATAAGGACGCCACGGGCTAAACAGTCGGAGACGACCGCTTTGGCATCGATCTCCAATTCCAGACCTTGCAACAGGCCGAGGCCGCGCACGTCCCGCACGACCCGATAGCGTTCTTTACAATCGGCCAACGCCTTCGCGAGGTATTCCCCCATCCGTTTGGCCTGATCCAACACAGGCCCTTCCAAGAGCACCCGGCACACAGCGAGGGCGGCTGCACAGGCCAGCGGATTGCCGCCGAACGTGGAAGCATGGGTTCCCGGCGTAAACACTGCCGCAACAGACTCCTTCGCCAGACAAGCCCCAATCGGCATCCCACCGCCAAGACCCTTGGCCAATGTCATGATGTCAGGCTCCACGCCCAATTGTTCGTAGGCGAAGAGTGTTCCGGTCCTGCCCATGCCGGTCTGGACCTCATCGAAAACAAGGAGGATATCTTTTTGCGTACAGAGCTCACGGAGGTTCTTGAGATAGGGCCGGTTGGCAACGTGCACGCCCCCTTCGCCCTGAATCGGCTCCAACATGATCGCGGCTGTTTTCTCGTTCACCATGCCTTCGATCGCTCCGAAATCGTTAAAGGGCGCATAGTCAAACCCCGGCATCAATGGTTCGAAGCCCTTCTGAACTTTCTCCTGTCCCGTGGCTGTGATCGTTGCCATCGTCCGGCCGTGGAACGAATTCGTCATCGTGATAACTTCGTGTCGTCCAGCCCCATACTTGTCATAGGAATACCGACGAGCCAGCTTGATCGCCGCTTCGTTGGCCTCGGCCCCGCTATTGCAGAAAAACACCCGGTCGGCAAATGAATGATCCACCAACATGCGCGCGAGCTTAACCTGCGGCTCCGTGTAGTAGAGATTCGACGTATGGATCAGCTGTGCCGCCTGGCGCTGAATGGCGAGGACCAGGTCCGGATGGCCATGGCCGAGAATATTGACTGCGATCCCCCCGACGAAATCGATGTACTCTCGGCCTTCGAGATCGTAAACCTTCGTCCCCCGGCCTCGCACGATCGAGATCGGCTGACGAGCATAAGTCTGCATCAGGTACCTGGCAGCGCCATCTCTCAATTCTTCGGTCGGCATGGGAAACGTATCCCCTCAGAAAGTAAAGGAAGTTAGCACAGGGTCTGGATGAAAGCAATAACTGCAGGACCGCCACGAGCCTCTGCCGCACAGAGAGGTGTCATGGGTCATCACCAACGAGAAGTGAACCCCTCTTCGTCTCTGGTACCGTCTGCTCTTCTCCGGTTTCCTGCTATCGCCATGGGCCATGAGCTCCTCCGTCTTCTGCCGTCAGCCATACGCGATTAGGCCCTCAGCTCGCCCTCCTAGTGTGATAAGCTGCGCAGCGATGAAGTCCTGTAGTCAGTGCAACCAACGGAATCCTGGCGACGCCAATTTCTGTCATCAGTGTGGAACTGCGCTCACCTCAACCACTGTCGCAGCGGAAACCGCCACCGACGTCCCCAATCCGCCAACCGTGCAGAGCGATGAGGCGCTCTGGCGTATATTCATCGGTCCCAATGCCGATCAATATTTGGCCCAGTTCAAGAAGTTTTCATCGAACGGTCAACCGAAGTTCGCGCTGAGTTGGAACTGGCCGGCATTTGTTCTATTAGGCAATACCTTCTTGTGGTTTCTCTATCGGAAGATGTACCTCCACGCGTTTGTTTACGCTGTAGGACCTCTAGTCTCCGCCTATCTGACAGGCGATATTACAGTCGTACTCGTCTGGAGCATCATCGCAGGGGCCACGGCGAACTATCTCTACTATTGGCATTGCAAGGAACGGATTGCGGAGATCAAAAAAAGCGGCTGGATGAATCAGACCGCTCAGGAAACAGCGATGAAAGAGGCCGGGGGTGTCCAACCTTACGTCATCTGGGTCGGCGTCGTGTTCTACATCATCTTTCTGGCGACGTTCATCCTGAACATTTTCCAAGAAGGCCCACCGGATTCTGATAAGTTGCCTGCTAAGCCAGCGAAGTTGGCCGTAAAGAACGCCATGTAGATCAGCAGCGCTCGTTTGCCAGTCGCCCGCCTCCTCACCATCTGCCCGAGTGAACCTTAATCTGGCCGACACATTTTTTTGAGATAGGTTATGGCCATACGTACGGTCCGGTGTCGAACCTGACCACGCTCGTTTATCCTGCTTCCCCCACTTGCTCGAGCAATGGCCAATTTGTGTCAGGGAGCCGGTGGTGTTGTCAGACAACAGCACTGGCCTCTGTGCAGGAAATCGGGCAGCATGCTCCTGCCAGTCCAGGATGAAATCAACGGCTTGACTTGATTCAACAATCAAGTATTCTGGGGCCTGGCTCGGATGTTTCATCGATCTGATCGAGGAACGTGTACGATGGCCCGGTTAGTTCTGCTCCGCCACGGCGAATCACAATGGAACCTGGAGAATCGCTTCACCGGTTGGGTCGATGTACCGCTCTCTGCGCGCGGCGTTCAGGAAGCCAAGAATGCCGGGGTCAAACTTCGGGGCTTCACCTTTGATCGCGCATTCACGTCGGTTCTCATTCGCGCGAACGAGACCTTGCGGCTGGTGCTTGAAGCTATCGGCCAACCGAAGATTCCCATCGAAAAAGACAAGGCCCTCAACGAGCGCATGTACGGCGACTTACAGGGATTGAACAAGGCTGAGACAGCCAAGAAATACGGCGATGATCAAGTGAAGATCTGGCGCCGCAGCTATGATGTCCGGCCGCCGGGCGGCGAGAGCTTGAAAGACACCGCCGACCGGGTGTTGCCCTACTATGAATCGAAGATCAAACCATGCTTGCTCAAGGGTGAAACCATCCTGATTGCGGCGCACGGGAACAGCCTTCGCGCGCTGGTGATGGAGCTGGAACAATTGTCAAAGGAACAGGTGCTGGAGCTGAACATACCGACCGGCGTGCCGTTGTTCTACGAACTCGATCACAACGGGAAGGTGCTCTCGCACCGGTATCTGTGAGCGAGATTCGTAAAACGCATCTCGTTCTTCTCGCGAGACTTGCGAGATTTGCGAGAAAAGCGGGACTGGTCGACGAGTCGCGCCTGTCGCGCATTTCGCGCGCATCTCGCTCACACTTTACGAACGACGATTCACGTTCGACGAGGTCTTAGCCGACCTCTTCGAGGAGCCTGCCGTATTCCGCTGCTGGGGCATAGTCGATTAAAAGCACAAGCAGCTTTTGCCGATCTTCGTATGACACACTACCCTGGTCCTCGATCAGGGAGGCCGCCTTGGCGCTGACCGCCATGTGACTCATTCCTTCCTTGTCAACCAGGCGTCCATACTCGGTGCGCCGCTCCTCCAATTCTTGCTGATACTCTTCCCACGTACCGGCCCCGAGTTGACCTGACTCCCACCAGCGCGTCCTGATCGACTCGAACAGCGCCTCACTGATCGCAGCCCGATACTTGAGCGGGATGTGCGCATCGATCGCGGCCATGATCCAATACAGATTCAGCGACAAAATCTCGCGCGTGACCTGTCGGACGCTGGATTCAGACGCTTCGATCCCATATTCTTCGAGCTGCCCGGTGGACACCGGCTGTGGCATTGCCTTGAGCAGTGCGGCAGCGGCCTGGGCAGGAGTCATAGGATCTCGCCCTTTTGTGAATCGTTGCCCGACGCAGGATACTGCACTGCCTGTTCAGTACTCAATTGGCTTGTTCGATCAGAACCTCTGTGCTAGAGTCCGCCCGCCGTTCATAGCGGAGAACTCTTCAAGGGAATGGGTATCAATCGACTTCTTCTTGCAGTGGCTTGCGCCTGCCTGCTGTGGGCGTGCTTGTTCATGGGTCCGGCTCAAGCGGAAGAGAACCACTGGGGCTTCGGCTCGGACCTGGGGCTGACTGCTGGTACGGTCAATGGCACTGTCTTCAATCTTGGATTCAACATAGACTATTACGTTGATCGGAATTTTTCGTTTGGTCCGCTGATGCAAATCACCCCGACAGGAGATCTCTTTCAAATCTCCTTTGCGGGAGTCGGGAAGTATCACCTGCGCTTCAACAACGGAATCAACCTCGTGCCCTTTACCGGTATTGGGCTGATCCACGCCAGTCTCGACCGTGGCGCGGGGCCGGGGCGGATCGACCGAAACGACACGAGCTGGTACATCCCCATCGGGGTCTCGCTGGAATATCAAGTCGTCCACAATATCGCTCTCTCCTCGACGGTCATTGTGAACCTGCATGACATCGATCTGTCACCAGACCTACCTGAGGAAGACAAAACCAGCGTTGCGCTGTTATTCGGTTTCCGCTGGGGTCCCTAGCGGGATGTCGAGACTTCCCAGCCCCATCATATGTTGACCGTCAGTAGCAGCCGAATTGTTTATCACACATCTGAAGAGGTAAGGCGGGTAATCACGGTTGACGGTTAGGCCGCCTTCGCGGGCCGCCTGCGAAGACCGATGTTCAACAATTCTTGCAAGAGCTCCTTGTAATGGTAGTTGGCTTTTTCCGCCGACTCGGCGAAGTCTTCATCATGCGCGATCTGTGGATTCGGGTTCGCCTCGAGTACATAAAGCTCCCCCTCTACGTCCATCCTCATATCGATCCGTGCATAGCCGCTGAGCTCGAGCGCTCGATAGACACGCTTCGCTAGGTGCTGGATCTCTTCGGCCTTGCCCTCCGGGAGATTCTTGGCTTCCCTTGAGGTGATTCCATACTTCTCCTGATATTTCCGACTCCATTTCACTCGTTCAGTGGCGATCCGCTTGGCTTCATCCGGGAGCCTGTCCATGATGAGTTCCCACACGGGGAGCACTTGCAGATGCCCGTTCCCGATCACCCCGACATAGAACTCACGGCCCTCGATATAGCGTTCGATCAAGGCTCCGCTCCCGACACTGTTATGAATAAACGCGACCCGCTCACTCAGCTTCTCGTCATCATCCACGATCGATGCCTGTGAAATCCCCAGAGACGCCTCCTCAGTCACCGACTTGACGATCAACGGGAAGGTCAGCCATTTCGGCCGTTTCACCGCGCGGCCCTGCGGCACCTCGATGAACTCTGGATAAGGGATCCTGTGAAAGGATAGCACCTTCTTGGTCAGGGCTTTGTCGCGCGCCAGCATCAGCCCGCGCGGGTTGCAGCCGGTATAGGGCATGTGCAGCAGTTCGAGATAGGACACCACGTGTTGATCATAGACGGCCACGCCGTCGAACTCTTCCAGCAGGTTGAAGGCGATGTGCGGTTTCCACTTGTCGATGGCCGAGCGGATCACCCCTAAATCGCTCTTCACCCCGAGCGGTTGGACCTCATGGCCCAGCTTCCTGAGCGTCGAGACGACGTCATATTCCGTCCGCCACTCCACGGTCTTCAGGTCGAGACCGTTCACATGGTCCGGGGGGACGAGGTCTTCATGCATAAGGACGAGGACGCGTAGTCGCTTCATAAGGCCACCCGATGCCGTCCGCTCCTCAAGAAGTTCATCGTGTGGACGGTGAGAAGGATGGTGAAGTCGAGTTTGGCCTGTTCCTCTGCCACGGGGACCCGGAGATTCAATTCGCGGGATCGGCGGATCATGTCCTCCAGCACCTGATCGATGGTGTATTGATATTCGCCGGTCCAACTAGCAACCTTCCGCCGCACTTCTCGCCGAAAGCGATTGAGAAAGGTCGCCGCGCTCGGCTTGTTGGCATGGCTTGGCAAGGTCGAAAACAGGCGCTTAAGATCAGGGTCGTAAAGCGACTGCCGCTCGACTCCATAATGCCTGCGCTTCTGTTCATAGTGTTCTCGGAGGGTCTTCCTCAAACTGGGGAGCGGATCGACTTCCTCGCAGGTCGTGACGGAAGGTGGAGCCCCCACGAGATCTTTCATCAGCCCATCGACATACTTGAGTTTCTTGAGGACCGGCCAGCCTTTGTACCGCTCTTCCCACAGCGAATCCGGCGTCAGCCAAACGGCGAAGGTCTCGGCAAAATCTTCGTCCGGATGGCTCTGCGCGTACCATAAATCCAGGTGGCGCACGAAACTCCGGCTATAGGGCCTTGGAGAGTAGTACATCGGATAGCGTTGAGAAGACTTTCCGAAGATCTGCTGACGGGTCCGGAGGCGACGAATCTTGTAAGCATTTTCAATTGCGTGACCGGCTTCATGACGCAGAAGGCGAAGACACCATTCCGGCGTGCCGCCCTCCGCCTCAAGCATTTGGGCCAGTTCGAGTTTTGCGAGACGAGGATGCGCCAGGTAGAAGGGTACCGCGATTCCAGGAACTCCGTCGGGGGTGAACCACTCATTGGCGATCCAAAAGTGGGGGCGGAAGAGCAGGCGTCGTTCTTCAAGTTCCCGGGTCAGCTCGGCGATTGGGTGTTCGAGGAACCCGCCCTTGATTTCCAACTGCAGGTCGCACATTCGAAGGTCGAGAAGCATGTCATCCGACCACGAAGCCCACTTAGGTTCTCTTTGTCCCGTTACCGTCGTTTTGAGCGCGTCCAACCCCGGGTGCAGCATAGAATGCCTGAATCTCCTGTTCCTTGCTCGTGCTCAAGAAAAATATAGCACGCAGCGTTCAAGAGGTCGGAGAAAGTCGATATCCAGGATGAGAAGAGATAAAACGAGGAAAAAATTGTTCCAATAAGTTCAAGATTGAACTGGAACGGGCGGTTTAGCGGTCATCCGCACGCAGAAAGTGTGGCAACCGTGCCACCAGCGCCGGCGCAGCGTCCCAAATGTGATCGACAACTGACTCGACGTACTCGCGCGCACGATCGAGATTGTGCTCCCAGTCGGGTAGGGCTTCATGCAGGTCGAGAATCGGTGTCACGTTGCCGTGCGATACTTCATGAAAGAGTGGGACTGTTCGGCCAAATCGCCGTCGAATGAATTCACGATGATCCGCGCCCATCGCGATGATGAGATCAATCCGTTCAATCAACTCCTGTGTCAGCTTCTGTTGGACATGCGCAGTCGGGTCCGCGCCTTTCTGGAGAAGTCGGACTCGGATGACGGGATGAATCGTTTGGGGGCTTGGCCTCGATGCCGGCCGATTCAACTAGGTACTGGTCAGGCAAGCCAATCTGCGCCCGCACCGCATACTCGGCCACCATGCTTCGAAACACGTTTCCGGTACAGACAAATAGACTCGACTGTGTCATCGGTCTTTCGCGAGACCCTTTGCAAGGCTAGTCGTCGACAGGCCATCGTCGGAGCAGGTACAATCCCGCCCATGCAGGCCCCAACGACCCAGAGGAATCCTCCTTACAAACTGGACGAAGAAACAGAGAAGCTCCAGACTCGCCTGTGCCGGCTGGTGGGCCAAGCCATCGCTGACTATCGTCTCATCGAAGACGGCGACAAGGTCATGGTTTGCCTTTCAGGCGGTAAGGACAGTTATGGCTTACTCGATATCTTGCTCGTTTTGCAACGCCGCGCACCGGTCCGCTTCGACCTGGTTGCCGTCAACCTCGACCAAAAGCATCCGGGTTTCCCCGCCCATATCCTGCCTGACTACCTGACTAGCCGAGGAATTCCTTTCCATATTGAGTCGCGCGACACGTACTCAATCGTCAAACGACTCATCCCTGAAGGACACACGACCTGCTCGCTGTGCTCTCGCCTTCGACGGGGGCATCTCTATCGCGTTGCTACCGAACTGGGTGCCACGAAGATCGCGCTAGGACATCACCGTGATGATATTGTCGAGACGTTGTTCTTGAACTTGTTCTACACAGGCAAGCTGAAAGCGATCCCGCCCAAACTGCGCTCCAAGGACGGGCGTCATCTTGTCATCCGACCGCTGGCGTTCGTGAAAGAGGCGGACCTGGCGCGGTATGCGGAACTGCGCGCATTCCCTATCATTCCATGCGACCTCTGTGGGTCACAGGACGATCTCAATCGGAAAAAAGTGAAGGCGTTTCTCCTTAAGTGGGAGCAGGAGGCACCGGGATGCTCTGATAGTATCGCGGCAGCCCTGGCCAATGTCGCGCCGTCGCTGTTGATGGACCGCCGGCTCTTTGATTTCAGGTCGCTCGACTCAACGACAGAAAACCCGCTGGAGGGAGACTCCTGGCTGGACCAAGAGCCGGCTACCACACACTGAACCCACATCCTGTTTTCGACGCAACGGGCAAGGAGTCAAGAAAGGGATCCTGAAGAAGACAGGTCTTGCAGTAGCATATCCACCCCGCTGCTTACTTCCCCCATGACGCGTGCGTTCCCCCGGGATTCTGGCGAATGAGTGAGTGCGAGACCTGAGCCTCTGTTGGGGATTGCATGCCGACGATAAGACCGCAATTGTATACGTCAAACCCGGCTTGACTGGGCAGATAGGCTTCAAGCAGAGACAACCAATTCGTATCGTGCCGGAGGACTTAGGGAGATACGGGTGGTACAGTGTGGCGAATGATCCTGCCCTCCACGAGGTAGACCACCAGCTCGGCGATGTTAGTGGCATGATCGGCCATCCGTTCGAGATATTTGGCAATGAAACTCAAACGAATGGCGCGTGAGATCGTGCGAGGGTCCTCGATCATGAATGACAGAAGCTCACGGAATAACTGCTCCATCAGCTGATCGACGAGATCATCGTTCATCAGCACCTTTCGGGCGAGCGCGGCATCATCCTTGACGAACGCATCAATGCTTTCCTTTACCATGATCCGCGCCTGATTGCCCATCCTCGGGATATCGATGTAGGGTTTGAGCTGCGGCTCTTCGTTCAGCTCGATCGCCCGCTCACAGACATTCTCCGCCAGGTCACTGATTCGCTCGAGCTCGGTGGAGAT
This sequence comes from Nitrospiraceae bacterium, assembly GCA_052389395.1. Classification (GTDB taxonomy): domain Bacteria; phylum Nitrospirota; class Nitrospiria; order Nitrospirales; family Nitrospiraceae; genus Nitrospira_D. Next base: position 14,740 of record JBQTHY010000193.1, read on the forward strand.
TTTCATTGCCGTCGTCAACAACCGCAAGTCTCGTGCGGCAGGTTGATGGAGGGCCAGCAACCGGATGCAGTCTTCGTCGATCTCCACGTCCAACGCGTTGACCTTGTGGTCCCGTTCGATCACCTGGGAGGCTAGCGTCGAGTCACGCATCACCAGCGCGGTGAGGGCCTTGTCGATCTGATCTTCTGCCAGACCGGCCATTCGCAGGAGCTTCGTCTTCAACTCGGCGAGTTCTTCGTCAAAGTGGCGCTGTATCATAGGGGTTAACCGAACCGCCCGGTGATGTAGTCTTCGGTCTGCTTCTTGGAAGGCATGGTAAAGAGCTGCTTTGTGAGGCCAAACTCCACCAGTTCGCCGAGGTACATGAATGCGGTCCAATCGGACACACGCGCTGCCTGCTGCATATTATGGGTGACAGTGACGACCGTCAAGTCTTGCTTCAAGGAAAAGAGCAGTTCTTCAATTTTGGCGGTGGCCACGGGATCCAGCGCCGAGCAGGGTTCGTCCATCAGCAAGACATCTGGTTTGACCGCGAGCGCGCGGGCGATACACAGTCGTTGTTGTTGCCCTCCAGAGAGACCAAAGGCGCTTGCTCGGAGACGGTCTTTCACTTCATCCCATAGGCCTGCGCCTTTGAGCCCCTCTTCCACAATTTGATCTAACTGACCACGGTTTCGGATTCCATGAAGACGGGGCCCATAGGCCACGTTTTCATAGATCGATTTCGGAAAGGGGTTCGATTTCTGAAAGACCATTCCGACACGTTTTCTCAGGTCGGTGATATCCACATCGGGACCATAGATATCAGTGCCGTCAAGCAGCAGGGTGCCTTCTAATCGAGCCCCTTCAATCAAGTCGTTCAGCCGATTAAGGCATCGCAGCAAGGTGGATTTTCCACAGCCGGATGGCCCAATGAACGACGTGACCTGATTTTTGATGATCTCGATATTGATTTTGAAGAGAGCCTGGCGATCCCCATAAAAAAAGTTGATCTGATTCAAGGTAAGTTTGACGGCTTGCGTGTCGGAATCATTATCAGGCAACTGGCGATGACGGTCCTGCACGTTGAGCCTTTGTGAGTCGAGCATTTGTGATTGGGACGGCTGCTGTGTCAAAGGTGGAGAAGGGTACATGGAGGTCCTCTATAACACTGAGCCTGCATACTTCTTGCGGAGGTGGTTACGAAGGATAATCGCGGTGAAATTTAACAGGACGACGACGGTGATCAATACCAGGGTGGTAATGTACACCATTGGTTTCGCCGCTTCCACATTGGGGGACTGAAAGCCCACGTCGTAAATATGGAATCCCAGGTGCATGAACTTTCGATCGAGATGGAAGAAGGGCCAGGATCCGTCCAAAGGAAGGGTCGGTGCCAGCTTGACCACCCCGGTCAGCATGAGCGGCGCCACCTCGCCGGCGGCACGAGCCATGGCGAGGATCAATCCGGTCATGATGGCCGGCACAGCGCAGGGAAGCACGACCCACAGGATCGTCTCGAACTTCGTGGCGCCCAAGCCGAGGGAGGCTTCGCGATAATCCCGTGGAACCGCCGCCAGCCCTTCCTCGGTCGCCACGATGACGACCGGTACGGTCAGGAGTGCCAGGGTCAATGAAGCCCAGAGGATGCCGCCGGTTCCATACGTGGGGCTCGGGAGCGCTTCCGGAAAGAACAACGTGTCGATAGTCCCGCCGATGGCATATACGAAGAACCCCAATCCGAAGACCCCATAGACGATCGAGGGAACACCTGCGAGGTTGTTCACCGCGATGCGTACCAACCGCACAACGGCCCCTTGCTTCGCGTATTCTCTCAGGTAGAGCGCGGCAAGCACGCCGAACGGGACCACTGCCAAGCTCATGATCAGGACCATCATGACGGTGCCGAAGATGGCCGGAAAGATGCCGCCTTCGGTGTTCGCTTCCCTCGGCTCGTCGGCAAGAACTCCCCACACATTGGTGATGTAAATCCGAGTCTTGGCCGGAGTGCCCATCTCGTTGGGACGGAGGGCCCGCACGATATTGCCGACGGGAAGCTGTTTCTCTTGTCCGTTTGCGTCCACCATGACCACGGAGTGTTCATTGAAACGGGCATACAGTTTTTCCAACTCTTCTATCTTCTCCCGGTATCTCGCCTCGGCTGCGGCGATGGTAGCCTTCAAACGATCCAGTGTGGGTCCGTGGGGAATTTGGCCGGGCGGTGTCCGCAGTTCCAGAGCGCGAATGCTCAGGCGGGCGCGCTCGATGTCGGCATTCATCGCACCGATCTCAACCCGCTCTATCCGGTAGATCTGCCCGTGGAGGGAGTTGGCCTGCTCGACCAGTGGCCGAAGAGTCTGCCAGCCGAATTCGCCTCCTTCCGAGTACTGGGCGGCGTCTTTGTCAATTGCTTTGATCCGGCCGTAGAAGTTGCCCCACTCCCGCCGCTCCAGCAGGACCGCGTCGGGCGGGAAGGCCTTGGAGGCGATGTTGGCTTCGTCCACCCATTTGAAGTCGAGGCCGTACAGATCGCGATTCCCGATTTTCAGGCGGATCCGGCTTTTCCCTTGGGGAGAATCCGGCGTGATTGAGTTTGGAATGATCTCCCGTCCCGCCAGTTGTCCCATCACGTGCTTGCCGTCCGTCAGCGTCAATTCGACGATGTCGCCGACCCAGAAGTACCCCAGCCCGTTGACCATGATGAGGATCAGGATGCCAACCACCATCATCAAGGCAATCGCCAGGCCGGCACCGCTCCCCCAAATAAATAGATCGCCCGAGGCCAAAATCTTATTGAGCCATGCCCGCATTGAGAGTCCTAAAATTGACTGTATTTTTTCCTCAACCGCTGCCGGATGAGCTCGGCCCAAGTATTGATGAAGAACGTAACGGCGAACAGGATCAGTGCGGCCAGGAAGAGGGTCCGGTACAACGTGCCACCGTGGGGCGCCTCCGGGATCTCCACGGCGATGTTGGCCGACAGGGTCCGGAATCCGTTGAAGAGGCTCCAATCCATCACCGGCGTGTTGCCTGTGGCCATGAGCACGATCATGGTCTCGCCGACGGCGCGGCCGAAGCCGATCATCAAGGCCGAAAAGATTCCTGGACTGGCCGAAATGAAGACGAGCCGGGCCAGGGTCTGCCACCGAGTGGCCCCTAAGGCAAGTGAGCCGGCGATCAAGTGCTTGGGGACGTTCGAGAGCGCCTCCTCGGAGATGCTGAAGATGATCGGGATGATGGCAAAGCCCATGGCAAAGCCGACCACCAGCGCATTGCGCTGGTCATAGCGCAGGCCAAAGGTGTCGGCCAACCACTCCTTGTAGCGGGAATCAAAAAGGAGCGATTCGATGAGTGTGTTCTGGCTCAGACACAACAGAACGGCGCCGATGATCACCGGAATCAGGAGGAGGGCTTCGAAGCCGGGCCGGGTTCGATTGCGAACAGTGAAGGGGACGATTTGCCAGAGAAGGGCGGCCAAAACCACGCTGATGGGGACTACCACAACCATGGCCACAACCGCCGGAAAGATGCGTTCGAGCAGAGGGGCCATCCATAGGCCGGCCAGGAACCCCAATACGACGGTCGGCAGCGCGGCCATGATCTCAATGGTCGGCTTGATCTTGGTCCGCAGGTCCGGGTGCATGAACATGGCGGTGTAGATCGCTCCCAGGACGGCAATCGGAACCGCCAGCAGCATCGCATAGATCGTTCCCTTGAGCGTTCCGAAGATCAGGGGTGTCAGTCCGAACTTGGCCTCGAAATCGTCGGTGCCACTGGACGATTGCCAGACATGCTCCGGTTGCTCGTACCCTTCATACCAGATTGGCTCAAACAGGCTGGCGAAGGTGGTTTCGGGGTGCGGATTATTAATTGCATAGGTCACGATCTGCCCGGTTTCCGTCATGGCGATCGCGCCGTCGGCTTTCGGGGCGAACATCACGGTTTGGAGAGCGGACTTGTCGCCGTGGAATCGCAGAAGTGTCTGCTCTGACGTGGAGTAGTGAACGAACAGGTTGCCCTGCGCGTCGCCGGTGAGGAATCCTTTATCCCGCTGGGACGGTGAAATGGCCGTGACGGCGGCCGGGTGCGCTGCCAATCGGTGGACAGGTTGAAGCCTGGTCGTATTACTTTTCTTCCCTATTCGGACGGGCATCCACACGGTGACTTCTCCCGCGTTGGTCCCGATGACCAACGAGCGGTCTCCTATCAAGTAGGCCATCGCAGTGACGGCTGCTCCGGACTGGCTGACCGTCACTGTCTCCGACAGCACGGGAAGTCCGGCCTCGTGCACGTCCCAATGGTACAGGTGTCCGTCGGAGGTTCCGATGGACAGGGTCTCGCCACGCCTGTCGAGGATGAGCGCGGTGACCGTGCCGGAGATCTGGGCGGTCAATCTAACCGCCCTCCCACCCGTATCCTCCCCCTCATGGCCCATTGCATTCGGCAGAGCAATGGGCGCCCCGGCAGGATGGATGGGGGGGTCGTCTGCATGCTCAATGACCCGCGCATACCAGAGTTGGCCTGCTTCGGTCAGGACCGCTGCAGTCGTTCCCGCGTCCGTCCGCTGATAGGCGAGGCGCACGATCTTGTCACTAACAGGAATGATTCGAATCGGAGAGGATACATCGATCGTGGGGACTACCTCGCGAGTGCCCCTGTCGAAGTTGACCCCCAACTCGATCTTCAAGGGAATCACACGACCATCATCGGTTGCGAGCGCGAAGCGGTCCCCTTGGGCGCCGGCTCGCGCAACGGCCGTGATGGTCATTCCCGCCAGAGAGTTGGGAAGGTCTGTCGCCATCGGCTTGCCGCCGGGCAGACGAAAAAAGGTGACGTGATCGGAGACGTCGGCCTTTAGCACATAAGCCACTTCCACATGCTCGTCGACTCCGACCAGCGCGGGTTGAGGAAGGCTTTGCGGGGACAGGGTGGCGGCCAAGCGCCCGGTGACTTGTCCCGACGCGCTGGTGAACAGCGGCGCTACTTCTATCGCCAGAAACACAAAAATACCCAGAATGCTCAGGATGACAGCGTAGCCACCCAGCGTGATAATACCCTGGGCCAGACGGTCCAACATCCGGCGTACCGTCCGTCTGTCTACATGGGGTGAGGCCGCCACCGGGGCCGGCAGAGTGGCCGGCTCCGGCGTCATGGCAGAGGGAAGCTGAACAGGGGCTTCGATACTACTCAAGCTTTTTCAATTCCTTTTCGGTTGTGGCGGCCGACAGCGGGAAGAACCCGTCCTTTACCACGACCTGCTGGCCTTCGCGGCTATAGACGAATTTCAAGAACTCCTTCACGAGCGGATCGAGCGGCTTGTTAGGAGCCATATTGACGTACAGGTACAAGTGTCGCCAGAGGGGATAGGAACCTTCCGCAGCGTTCCCCTGGGTGGCCGCCTTGAATGACATGCCGTCTTTTTCCGCCAGCGGCAGAGCGCGGACGCCTGAGGTCAGATAGCCGATGCCGCTGTAACCGATCCCGGCCTGATCCTCGGTCACGCCTTGAACGACCGAGGCAGAGCCCGGCTGCTCCTTCACCTCATCTTTGAAGTCGCCGTTCTTGAGCGCGTGCTCCTTGAAGAACCCATACGTGCCGGAGGCGGAGTTTCTTCCATAAATACTGATGGGACTGTTGCTCAGGTCTCCATCCAGACCGACCTGTCTCCAAAACTGAATGTTCTCGTTGTGGCCCCAGCGTCGACTCTTGGAAAAGATTGCATCGACTTGCGCCATCGTGAGTCCTTGGACCGGGTTGTCTTTGTTGACGTAAACGGCGAGGGCGTCGATAGCAACCGGGAACGCGGTGGGTTTATATTTGAATTTTCTTTCGAAGGCATCGATCTCAGTATTTTTCATCGTGCGGGACATCGGTCCAAGTTGCGCCGTGCCTTCGATCAAGGCCGGAGGAGCCGTGCTTGAGCCCTTGCCTTCGACCTGGATTTTGACGTTGGGATATTGTTTGCGAAATCCTTCAGCCCAAAGTGTCATGAGATTGTTGAGAGTATCTGAGCCGATGCTGTTGACATTGCCGGAGACCCCGCTGACTTTGGCATACGCCTTCAGGTTGGGGTCCAGCGTGATGGCTTGATCGGCCAGGGCATTCGACGTGAGGAAGAAGACTGCGACAACGAGGATGATGTCTCTCGCGATATGTGAGAGAGTCAAGTACTCACACCTCTTTTCCATGTGTGATCCCTCCATATAAATGGTGATGCTTATCACGATGGGATTCCTGGGATGTTAATTCCGTGTTACAAACCTGTTAATTTTGTAATACAGCCGGGCATTGGAGCGAGATTGCATGCGACCAGGCTTGTTAGAACGAGATATCCCACTGGAGCCTGACTCGATCGACTGATGAGAATCCACCCTCCTGACTCAGATGTGAGTAGTCAACCGTGATCTTGTTGCGATGGCCTGCAAAGAACCAGTTGGCAGCGACCGTGTGCTCTCTTTTGACGTCACTACCGACTGTGTCGTCTGGATCGACGAATGCATAGCGGTAGGCGAATTCGAGAGGCCGAGGAATGAAGCTAATCAGAGCATGAGGGAAATACCCTGCTTGAGCATAAGCCCCGAAACTGGTCGTTCTCGGCCCCTTGATTTTATCGACAACCTCTTTGATGTGAAATTCCTGCTGGACAGAAAACCCTCGCCATTTAAAGGCGAATTCCTCGACCCCCTGGTTGATTTCAAACTCACCATCAACCACCCCGGCTGCACGTGACGACGTGGGAAAGTTGAAGCGGTCGGCGCGGTTATGTGCGCCAGCGAATGCGATGCTGCCCGTCGGCTGCTCCGTATAGTCCGGATCGGATTGCGAGAAGGGCAGATCGCGTCCCAAAAAGTTCCATTGAATTCTCCCCAGGTAGAGCATTTGCTTGTCGTCATTATGGGATTGATTCAGCCCTAGACCGGTAAAGACACCAACGTTGTAAACCAGGTATGCATTGGTACCTTCAAAGAGATGACCGCCCAACCTGGCCCCGATTTGTCGGTCAAGGGTAAACGGTGCATTAACAATCGATCGATCGACAAACTGTTGAGCGCCAGAGGAATCCACCCGTTCTCTATTGTATTCAACCTTCCATTGTCCAACGCGGAGTGTCGCCCACTTGAATCCGGCGACATCCACTCGCCAGTCGAGCAGGGTATTGCTCACCCAGTCATATTCAGTATAGTACTTCAACCACGTCCAGTATCCATGCCCCCCGACTTTCAACCGAGCACGTCGGACACG
>JBQTHY010000194.1:0-10095 GCA_052389395.1 Nitrospiraceae bacterium
GTGCTGACCCCACAGCAATTGAGGAAGTGGGAAAACCTCGTGAAACCGAAGACCAAGCAGAAGGAGAGGAAAAGCTCAACGTGAACGACCGTGCCTTATGGCAAGGCTATCAGGAAAGAAATTAGGCATCTTGCTTTGCACGCCCGTCTCCCATCCCAGCGTAGAAACGGTTGAGGGTCTCTGCGAAGCCGTTCTTCAACGAGAGGTCGACGTCTACCTGTATCTCATAGACGAAGGTGTCAAGAATGTTCGCGACCCCAGACTCGTCACATTGGCTGAGAAAGGCATGAAGCTGTTCGCCTGCGCATATGGGTGCCAGAAACATGAGGTGTCAACGGCAAATCTTGAACCACACGTCAGCTTGTGTGGATTGGTCGTCCTGTCAAACATGATTGAGGCGTGCGATCGTTTTCTTACCTTTTCGTCAACGAACCATCTGTTGCGGGAAGGAGAAGCTCCGAGTGCCATAGTCGCGACTGGCTATAGCTGCTCAGGAGCGAGGCAATCTTCCTATGTCTATGGCAACACCAGTTGAGGCTCCGAGCTCCATTCACCGACCAAGCCCGACCTCCAAGTTTGTCGAATGGCTGAAGACGATCACATTCTACGAGATCGCTGTTGGCATGAAAGCGACGTTGTCGCACCTCATTCACTACCGTCCTGTCACGATTCAATATCCTCACGAAAAACGTACTTTGCCTGACAACTACCGTGGCATGCTCGCGTTACTGCGCTATGACGACGGGACGGAAAAGTGCGTCGGCTGCGATCTTTGCGAAGCCGCCTGTCCCTCGCGCGTGATCTCCGTCATCAGTGCAGAAGTACCGGGCGAGCCTACCAAGCGGTATGCGCGGGAGTATTATATGGACATGACCCGCTGTCTCTTCTGTGGGATGTGTGTGCAGGCCTGTCCGGTCGATGCCTTAGGCATGACGCGCGAATACGAATGGTCTGTCTATGACAAACGAGGCCTGCTGCTGAATAAACAGCAGCTCCTTGCTATTGGAGACCGATCATTTCCGATGAGAGAAAAGCGCCTAGAGTTCCAGCATCCGAACGTCGCCGTCTTTAACATCGCCTTCCACAACCATCCCCGCAAGCAATTCTGACCTCGCAAAATCGTACGGCACCCCCAAGCTGAGGGACATAGACGCCGAATTGATGGCCCGAATAGAGCATCGCCAACGGTTCTATCCCAGGCACCAGCAGACTTCCCCCGAAGACCCCGGCGAACTCCGGACGCTTGGCCTCATCGGGATCAAGATCAATTAGGGTAGCGGCCGCTGGAATGAAGCTCACGAGATACGGTGGATCGACAAAGGGAGTTGGATTCAGCGTGGCATAGAACACCTCGGGCAGGCGGGCGTAGGTGTTGTCGAACGAGAGAGTTTCTAGGGTACGTCCGGCCATGGGTCAAAGATGCCAGTACGAATGAGCGGTTTTCAAGCAGAGCTCACCCCGGAATTGCAGAAATCCCCTGACGAGCTTTTTTATCGCCGAGCCTGTACTATCGCCCATTGGCATGAACATCCCGATCGAGGGTAAACACGAACACTCGCTCTCCGAGTTGCACATCGATATCCGTGAAAACCCCCAGGATCTTGGCGCCGGTGATCTCGCTGATTTGCTCGCAGAGCTTGTCCCGACCCTGCGCGATCAAATTCTGCCGCAGGCGTTTGACCATCTCGATGCCCTCAGGCGTTTTCGCCAACTGCCGTTCAGCCGGGGTGAGCACGCCCTTTAATCGAACAACTACCAGGTCTCGCACGACGAAAGCACGGACCTCATCGGGACCCCGACCCATAAACTCCTGTTCGAACTTGATGATGGCGTTCCGTACAGCGTTTTCCATGATCGGTTTGTCTCCTGGGATGAAAGTGGGTGTAGCCGATACTCAAAATACACCGGTGCAGGATTATATGGGTGGGCGGGTGAGCGAACAAGCGCCATCCTGAGCCTTTGGTCTCAACCGGTCTGCTGGGATGGGCCTTTCGGGCCATGGTTCACCGGTTGAGAGGCCTGATTCACCGTTTGGAGCTTGACGCTGCTCTTCGAACCATATTATTGATGGACTCGCTTTTGGTCACACGGCGATGTTGCTTGTCCCGATGACGCATGAAGACAGGCAGGACGCCCAGTTTCTGTGCCCCAGGCCCGTAGGGTGACCGGCAGTTCCCGCGAGAAGCCGGTCGCAGTACAAGCCAACCGAGATATGTCGACAACGTGCCGAGCATGCCGGTTGGCTTTCGATTTTGTATGACTTTGAGGTGCTCATGTTTGCCGTGCTTCTTGTCCCGCTGCTTCCGCTAGTTGCCGCGCTCATCGTGGTCGTTGGTGACCATTCGACTCGCCACGATCGTGCAAGGATCGCTGCTTGGCCGATCGGCGCAGCTTTCTGCGGCGCTATCGCGACCCTCGACATCGTCGCCACACAGGGCCCGATCACGCTCCGGTTGTACGATCCTGCCTCTGCCACCTTGTTCACCGTGCCGGTTGGTCTCTACGTCGATCGCCTGAGTGCGGTCATGATGGTGCTGATCTCTGGTGTCGGCACCATCATCTACACCTATTCGGTCGGCTACATGTATCAGGACCCCCATGAACGCCGGTACTTGGCGCTGATCGGATTCACAACCTTCGTGCTCCTGTGTATGGTGTCGAGCGCGAATCTTGTAATGCTCTTCGTGTTCTGGCAGTTCCTGAGCTACCTGCTCTATCTGCTGGCCCACAACCACGTCCACGCGGCGACATTGGCCGGGGCGTTCAGAACCTTCACGCTCTTGCGGCTCGGCGACATCGCGTTCTTGGCCGGCCTTGTTTTGGCCCATCAGCTCTATGGAACCCTGGAGTTCCCGGCCCTGTTTACCAAGGCGACGGCAGCTTCCGTTACATTGTCGCCCCTGCCCGGGTGGGAGATCGACGGTGCGACGGCGGTGACGTTACTCCTCTTCATCGGCGGCATGAGCAAGTCGGCGCAGTTTCCGCTGCATGTCTGGCTGCCGCGATCCCTCTATGCCCCGACACCGGTGCATGCGTTGCTGCACGCGGGCATCATCAACGCCGGTGGATTTCTCATCAACCGCCTGGCTCCACTGTTCGGGATGAGTCCGGTTACCCTGCACGTCGCTTTCGTGGTCGGTACCATGACGGCGATTCTTGGCGCCTCCATGATGCTGGCGCAAAACGACATCAAGAAAACGCTCGGCTTCTCAACGATCGGCCAGATGGGCTACATGATCATGGAGTGCGGCTTGGGCGCGTTCTCGCTCGCCGTCTTCCATCTGATCGCGCACGGGCTGTTCAAGGCCACCGTGTTCCTGAATTGCGGCAACGTGATCCACAAGGCGCGATCGGAACCTCATTTCCCCCATACAGACCACCAGCTTGAAGAAGGAGGGTTCTCTCGTCTGACCTGGTCGACCGGATTCGTGACCACACTCTTGATTCCCCTGCTGATCCTGCTTGTGACGCATGGGGTGCTGCGCATTCCCCTGTTGGAATCCCAGGGCACCGTGATCTTTCTCTTCTTCACTTGGATCACTTCGTCCCAAGCGATCCTGACCCTCACGCGCCTGCGCGCCGTGGCCTCGTGGAAAGTTTCGACCGCCATGCTGCTGACACTGCTGTTCGTCGTGTTCGTGTATCTGTTCGCCGTCGTCTCCTTCACCGCGTTCTTGTATCCTGACCCGAGAGAGGTTGCCTCCTATTTCCAGGCCGCAGCCCTTCCGAACTGGCTCTTCGACATGATGATCACGACAGCCTCGCTTCTCACAATCCTCGGCTGGATCTACCTCTACATGCGCGCCCATGGGTGGACCATGTCGATGCCAGACTGGATTGAGGGCCTCAGGATCCGCCTCTACGTGCTGTTCATGAATCGGCTCTACGCGGATGAACTCTATCAGCTCCTCGAGCGGACTATGATGGGACTGATCCATCGACTCGACAAGCGGGAACAGGGATGGTCTCGATGATAGACGGAACCTTCGTTCCATTGCTCCTCGCCGGCGTCCCATTATTGGGTGCGCTCATAAGCCTCGTCATCTGGCTGAACCCCGACCGCCTGAAGCTGTCGTCCATCATTTGGTCGGTTATCAGCCTCGGAGCGATGGTGCGGTTCTCCAGTCAGCTCGTGACTCCGCCCGAAGGCCTCTTGCCGCTCTACCTACTGCCACTGGCTGCGGTGGTATCCATACTGGGGCAGCCGGTCCACGAGGACCATCGGCTCTCCTGGATCATGACCTTGGTTTGTCTGGGACTCGGGGTCGGCACGCTCACAGGCCGCGATCTGTCTGGCCACTTCTTCCTAATGGCACTCTTTGCATCCATCATGCTGTTGCTCTATCGTCATCACACCGCCCTCTGGCCGATCTCCTGGTGGGGCATCGGCTTGTTCGCCTTGGGTGTGGTGTGTACCGGAATCTCCTTCGTGTCCGGTCCTCCGCTCTCTTCGGTGGCATCCCTGCTGACCTGCGCCATCCTCCTGCCGCTTGTACCGTTTCATAAGGGCTACCTCACGGCGCTCACGAGGCTACCCGGCAGCCTGCCACCGTTTATCGTCTTGTTGCTCCCGGTCGTCGGCCTGCACGGGCTTTCGTCAGTCATGCCAACGGTCCCGGACGTTGTCTCGTGGATCGTGAGCGTCTTTGCGTTGGCAGGAGCTCTTTACGGCGCGATCAAGGCGCTGGCGCAATCGCGCGTGCGGCTCTTGCTTGCCTATGGGAGCCTCTCCTTCTTTTCGATGCTCTGGTGGTTTGCGGCTGCCACGCGAACAGTGACGCTCCACGCTGCTCTGTTGGTCGGGGCAGTCGGCCTAGCGACGAGTGGGCTCTTGATCGCATGGCAAGTCATCCGCACGAGATACGGCGACGACGTGGACCCGCAGGCCATTAGCGGCTTGGCGTCGGCGATGCCGCAATACGCCGTCCTGTTCTCGTTGCTGGCACTGGCCGCAATAGGCCTGCCGCCATTCGGTGTCTTCGCCGGCTTCATGGGCCTACTGTTGACCTCGCCACTCCCCTCATCGGTCGGTCTGTTCATCACTCTCATCGCTTGGTTCGCCGCCTCATGGTACATCATGCAGATGGTGCAACAGTTGCTCTTCGGCGCTCAACGGCCCGACCTGCGTTATACAGATCTGCTCACCGCTGAATTCGCTTCGCTGTTGATGCTCGTGCTTGCCCTGCTCGCCTTGGGCCTCGCGCCCGCGAGCCTATTCGCATCCGATCAGACCACATATCAGACCATCGGTGTTGCAGAATCGCTCACATGGAACAAGTAGATCACGCACCCGCCAACGAATCGAAACGCATGGAACTGCGCGGGGTGGTCCGCCTCGCCGGGGAAGTCGTCGCTCAGTATTGGCCGATGCGGACGTTCGTGCACCACAATCCCCTTCATAGCCTCGAGTACCTCCCGTTCGAAGAAACCGTCCGGCGCGGGAAACAGTTCATGGGCGGCAACGGCTATCTCACCAGCCAGATGTATCGCGAGTACCTCAAGTCCGGCCGCATTCGATTCCAACATCTCGATGACGCCTTGAAACCGCTTGTCCTCGATAAGCACGTGGTCCTCGGATCACACACTGTCACGCATACCGCGGTCTTACACGCCTGTTTGGCGGAGGGACTCTGCACACCTGTTATGGAACCGCTCGACAATCAACTTCCTGAACCTGCCGCCGACCTTATCGACCGCCTCGCGACCCGCCTCGCATCCGTCATGACTTTTCCAGACCTGCGCGAGCGGATCGGATCGATTGTGGAAGGCGACCAAGCAGCGCTTGGCCGTTGGCTCACGCTCTCCCACTGGTGCGATGACACGTTCGGCACCCAGATCGTTCGGCAGATCAACGATCAGCTGATCAAGTGGTGCGAGGCGTTCTTGGACGAAGGCCATGCCACTTGGGCCATGCCGGTGCGAGACAAAGGACTTTACGGTGCGTGGAAGCAGCTCGCTTCGCAGGAATGGTCGCCGTTGGGCATTGAGGACAGTCGTAGAAAGATTGCGCAGCTCCCCGAGTACCCGGAAGACGCCCTCCTGGAGAGTCTGGAGGCACTCGGCATTCCGCCCGACATCCGGCAAGACTACCTGTCATTACAGTTGACCGCACTGCCTGGGTGGGCAGGCTTCATCAAATGGCGCGGTGAACAGCGCGACTACCCCTGGCAGATAGCCCACCCAGCCAGCCTCGTGAAGTTCCTCGCGATTCGTCTTTGGTATGCGCGTGAATTGGTGCAGAAGGCTTGCAAGGATGAGCTCGGCATCGTGGGGCGATACGATGCGATCACGGCCTACATGCGCGCCCATGCCGAAGAATATTATTTGCGGCGGCAGCGGGTCGCCGGCCGATTACCTGCCCTCTATGCCGAAGAAGTCGATCGGCTGGCGCATCAAAAAGGCAACGGCTGGAAGACCGTGCTCGAGCGCTACAGAGCTGAAGTGGTTCCTCGCCAGGAAGCCGCCGCCCGCCGCGGTGCGGTCAGGAAGCTGCTCGCGCTCGCCCGATCGTTGGAGTTCGATACGGCACAGCTCGCAGAGAGTTCTCCAGTGGATTTGAAGCAGCTCGTCGACTGGATGGAGGCCTTCCCCGAATCGGATCATGCACCGGTCTGGCTCAAGGCGTTTGAGGCAGGCTACCAGGATCGCCTGTTGGGGAAACTGCGGACGGGTGCGAACGAGCCCAATCGACCCGCCGTAACACGTCCCTATTCGCAATCGGTTTACTGTATCGACGTGCGCTCCGAACCGTTTCGTCGCCACCTGGAATCGATCGGTCCACACGAGACCTACGGCTTCGCCGGTTTCTTCGCCGCCTTCATTCGCTATCGGGCCTGGGGGAAGGAACACGATACCGAACAGTTCCCGGTGATCATGCGTGCGAAGAACGAGGTGCGGGAGATCCCGCGGAGCCACTTCGACTATAAGGTGTCGAAGCACGAGTCGCGCGCCAAGTGGGTCCATGCGGGACATACTCTCCTGCACGACTTAAAAGAAAACGTGGTGACGCCCTACGTAATGGTGGAATCGCTCGGTTGGTTCTACGGGCTCCCCATCTTGGGCAAAACTCTGGTGCCATCGCTCTATCGGCGCTGCACCGCTTGGTTACGGAATCTGTTCGTTCCGTGGCTGACAACCACGCTCACGGTAGACAAGTTGGCGCCCGCCGAAACGGCGGAGATGTTGGAAGCGGAACAACAGGCCATCGTCAGGAAGGCATTGCACGAACGGCTCGGGCTACGCAGCGCTCGCATCACGCCCACGCTCGTCGAGGCTTTGCGGCAGCGCGCTCTCACAGGACAGGGGGGCCCTGAACAGCCGCTCATAGAAGAAACCGAATGTGCCGGCCTCTCGGTGGAAACCGTCAACGCGTGCGTCGAGACCTTACGGCGGCAGTACGATCTCAACGCGAGAGCCGCTTCCCGGAACAAGGAACGGATCACCAGGACCGGCTTTACACTGGAGGAACAGATCCTCACGGTCGACACGGCGCTCCGCATGATGGGACTCACCCGAAACTTCGCGCGGCTTGTGTTGTTCTGCGCACACGGCAGCACCTCAGACAATAATCCGTATGAATCGGCACTCGATTGCGGCGCCTGCGGCGGCAACGAAGGCAAACCCAATGCCCGCGTCCTCGCGATGATGGCGAACAACCCGCGCGTGAGAGAACGGCTGGCCAGGAACGGCATCGAGATTCCCGGCGATACCCACTTTCTTGCCGGCCAAATCGACACGACGATGGACGAAGTCCAACTCTTCGACCTGGAGGATGTGCCATCGACACACCGGGCGGATTTGGCGCGGCTGCAGGAAGATCTCAAGGAGGCCGCTGTCCTCACGAGTCAAGATCGATGCGCACGGTTCCCCGATGTCAAGCAAACGCTCGAGGGGAAGAAAGCATCATCACATGTTCGGCGGCGGAGCGCCGATTGGAGCCAGGTCAGGCCGGAATGGGGTCTCTCGGGCAATGCGGCCTTTGTGATCGGGCGACGGGACCTGACCAAAGGTCTCGATCTGGAAGGACGCGTCTTCCTGCACTCGTACGACTATCGCGAAGACCCAAGCAATCGGCTGCTTGAAGTGCTGCTCACTGCGCCGCAGGTCGTGGCGCAGTGGATCAACATGGAACATTACTTCTCAACCGTCGACAACGACGTGTACGGGAGCGGCAGCAAGATCTATCACAACGTCGTTGGCCGGCTTGGTATCATGGCCGGTCCCTGGAGCGATCTCCGGCTGGGACTAGCGAGGCAAACTGTGATGAACGGCCATTTTCCGTACCACGAACCGATGCGCCTGCTGACGATCGTCGAAGCGCCGCGTGTCCGCATCGACAAGCTGATCACGCGCCATGAAGTCTTGCAGCACTACTACTACAACGAATGGGTTCATCTCATCGCCCTAGACCCCGAAAGCGGGGTATGGTACCGCTATCTCCCGGCGGGCGAGTGGATTCCGATCAAGAGTTACTCACAACAACCAGACGTAGACCAGTAATATAGGGCGGGAAAGGAGCGCGTAGATGGGCGGTTTGACCTTGCATCCGATGAAGGAGATCCGCGTGATCGTCGCGGGAGAAAATCGGGCATTCGTGACCGAGCTGCTGGATCGAGTAAACGCGACCGGCTATACGATCATCGGCAATGTGTCTGGAAAGGGTCATCATGGCGTTCGCGAAGCACACTTCATGTTCAGCGAGCAGGAGAGTCTGGAGATGATCATGACGGTCGTACCGGAAGAAAAGGTCGAGCCGATCCTGGCCGGACTCCGGCCGCTCTTCGAACGGCACTCCGGGGTGATGTTCGTTGCCGACGTGGCCGTCAGCCGGCAGGAATATTTCGGCAAGAAGGGTTCGGGGTACTGACCTCTGCTGATTTTGTTCTATCGAGAAAACATCGGCGGTTTCCCGTCAGCCATCATCTTTGACCGTGCGGGGGCTCGGTACCTTCGTCTGATTGTGGTAAACTTTGAACGTTTTCCTAAAAGGGAGCATGGGTTCTTCGGGAAGCAAAGATGTTTAACCACCTCATGAGAAAGACAGGTTATGTGATCGTGGCGCTCGCGTTGGCGTTGACGGGTTGGTACGTGCAAGCCGGAGCACCTGACTCGATCCCCTGGGGGTATGAGGGGAGCCTTGGACCCTTACACTGGGGAAGTCTAGGACCGCAGTTTGACCTCTGCGAAAAGGGGATGGCCCAATCGCCGATTGATCTCCTGCGGACCCACAAGATTGATCTCGATCCCATTCAATTTTCTTACAAAGATGCTCCGTTCGACGTGATCAACAATGGGCATACGTTAGAGGAGGTTGAGCCTCTCTCAGAACTAGTGAAGTCCCGCTATCCACAGCACGGTCAGACGGTGCTCCATTTTGACAAGGAAAGCACCATCATGTTTGACGATGACCTGTACCTGCTTGAACAATTCCATTTCCATATCCCGAGCGAGCATACCATTGATCAAAAACACTTCCCGATGGAACTGCACCTCGTCCATCATAACGAACGGCATGAAGCGGCAGTCGTTGCGGTGTTCCTGAAGGAGGGTAAGCACAACCCGTTCTTTCAAATGTTCTTAGACCACGCGCCTTCACACGTAGGTGAAGTCATCAAAGACGACGAGCGCAGGCTCAACCCCATAGATCTCTTACCTGAGCGCCACACTTACTACCGGTACTTCGGGTCCTTTACCACTCCCCCCTGCCATGAGGGTGTCATATGGGCCGTTCTGCACGATCCTATTGAAGTCTCAGCGGAGCAGATCGAGAAGTTCCGAGCACTCTTGGGTCACGACAATATACGCCCGACGCAACCGCTCCATAAGCGCTTCGTCTTGGAATCGAGTCTTGATGTCACCCACGCTCAAGCGAAGCCGTGATTTGAATTCCCTCCGCCATCTTCCTGCCTGTTGGTAGTGCTTTCTTCTTGGCATTCCTCGGTCGCTTCGTCGTCCGAACCGCAGTATTGCCGGTGGCCCACAATTCCCCCCTGTATGCTGCGAGTACGCTGTCACCTGTAACTCTAATAGTGAAGCAATCAGGGGTGTTCTACCGCGGAAGGAAGGGCAGGGCTTCTTTCTCGATATTCGTCTCCC
>JBQTHY010000195.1:0-3058 GCA_052389395.1 Nitrospiraceae bacterium
CGGTGAAACCCTTCGCTGCGGAGAGCAGCAGGCCCTGGTGGCCCGGCGAAATCGCCAGTAGGCTTTCGTATGTTTTCAGGCCGAAGGGAATCGCCTCGCGGACCAGTTCCGGGTCGTCGTCGGAAGAGAAGACATCTGAGTCCCCCGCGAGCGCGTCTCCTACCAGGTCGGCCGCCAGGCGCTTGACCGAACAGCCACTCAGCAAGACAACTGCAAGCAGGCCGGCAAGGAGAGAGATGGTTCTCTCTTTTGACCGGAGGCCACTGAGCGACCAAGTCACGCCGGCTCGTCTCTTGCAGAACGGTTCCATGGCTTCCGTTGTCTCTTCGAACGGTCGTTGCATGGCTCACTTTATGAGGAGGCCACAGTACGGCGGGTCGGCATGATCAGCGGACCGTGCGCCGGTGGGTCGAGCCGAATCTCTCTGCTCGGCAGTGGGTTGACCGCGGACGCATGTCCTGCCTTTTTGTGGCGGTTTTCCGCCTTGCACCGCCTGATCATCGCGGAAGTCCTTTGCGCGATCGAACGCAGGAAGGCCACCAGAGGCATACGCCTCTGTGCGACCTCATGCACGAGGTCAGCCGCCGTGCACCCAGCGTGGTGCGGGCTTCGGTGCAGGGCTCGTCGCAATCGATGTCGTTCTCGCACGTACGCTCGCACGCTCTCCCCGGTAAGGCCGTGCTGCGAGAGGGCCTCCTCAACCTCTTTCTGCGCTGCCTGCTTTGTCTTAAAGAGCTGCATTTGAATGCGGCTGTAGACATTCACCGCTCCATCCCCGCTGGTCTCGATGGGGAGAAAGATCGCCTGGGGATACATTTCGGTGATCAAGGACTGCACACCGTCTGAGACACCGCTGGAGGGCATGCAACCGAACGGTTTGACGCTGAGTGTCATGTTCACCTTGTTGCGAATGACATTGAGTAGCAGCTTGCCGACCTCCATGTGGCCTTCCCCGCCGCGGAGGTGGTTGTCGTAGAACTCGTGGCTCACCTTGGCCAATTCCTCCATATTGGGGAGGTGATAGCCTTTCAGGCCCATGAGGTGGGCGAAGGATTGAAACACGATTCGGATCGCGCGATCCGCGACCCACAACGCGGCCAGCCTCTTCAGCACATTCACGTCCTTGAGGCCATACCTGCCTTCATCCGCTCCTCCCAGGTTTGTCCTCCGTCTGGTGTCGAACCGCCACTCCCAAATCGAGTACAGCAGCCACGCAGTGACGGACTGGACGTCGACCTCGGCCCCTTCACCCTCCAAGAACTGTTGGAGTCTGTAGTTCCCGTCCCCCTCTGTCGTCATGGCCCAGAACTCTCCGATAATGGCTACTCGGGGCTTGGCCTGCGTCCGGGCCACTTCAACCAGCGAGAGCTCCCGGCGGCATTGCCACACAGCTCTGATCACCGACGTGCGAGTCGAGAGGGCCTGGCTGACGATCTCTTTCCACCGGGCAACGGCTTGATCCGTGGTGCCCTGGATGATTTCAAAGGGGCGGATGCGATAGGCCAGGGCGTTGAGGATATCGCCGATGATGACAGCCTTGCTCAGGGCGACGAAGAACGGGGTATCCAGCCGGAGCCCCAATTGCTCCCCCGTCGCCTGCCTCAAACCACCACTCTGTTGAAACAGCAGGACACGTAATCCGTTGAACCCGCTATCCCGCAATGCCTTCCGGTACTCAGTGACGTACGTACCGAAGCGACAGGGCCCACAGGCTCCAGCGGTGACAAATACATAGCGGTCAATAATTTCGCGGGTTGAGAGACCCTGCTTGTCGCGGAGTCGGCAAAGATATTTGACGAGGTTGCCCACCGTGAAGTACGTGGGATTGCACTGACCGCGATTCCCAAACTCTTTCCCAAATCGCAGCGCCTCATTATCAGGACAGTCAATGGCTTCGGCTTTGTACCCCAAACCGCGCAAGGCCGCCTGGATGAAGACATCTTGAGCCATGGTGAGCCCAGCGAGGAGTAAGGTCGTGTGCGGGCGTTGTGCGTCCGTGAAGGTGCTCGGCACAGGATCGTGCCACTGTGGCCTTTGCTGTGCCGCCAGACCAAGTCTCGCTCGCTCTTCGACTTCAAAGCGAGCCAGCTCGGCATCAACATCCAGCAAGGTTTGCGAATCTTCGGCGCAGATTATCGTGTGGCTATTGGCAAGGTTCTCGTTCATGATTCGGCCTCCTTGTGTGGTGGGGTTACCTACTAACAATAGATTCTCTCACCGACCGTCTGTTGAAGGTCCTCAGGCAACTAACACCGGTATGGACTTGCTGGACGCTTGAGGCTCCCCCTTCTCCAGGGATGCCCGGAGTTGGGTGATCTCTTGCTCCAGCTCAGGATCTGTTTCCTCCGCTCGCAGCGGCAACCGCCGTTTCTGCTCCAGCAGGGCCAACCGCTTTTCAGCGAGCCTGCGATGAAGCTCTTGCTTCTTCTTGCTGAGGTCTTGGAGCGACTCCTCACGCATGCTCAGCGTGTGGGCATAGGTCTTAATGCGAATCTTGATGGAGCCCGAGGGTTTGTTCGCATCAATGTCATGGAGTGCCGAGTAAGGAGTTCCGCCCGTCGAGATGATGCTGTCTATGAGGCCATAGGTTGGGGCATCGTGCCCGCATTTGAAGCTGGAGAGATCGATGACCGCGATATTGGGATGGCGAGCGGCGAACTTTGCGGCCCAGACCTTCTGCACACTGTTGGCGCTGTAGTTCTCCGGCCACACGTCATTGATCTCGAGGGGCGATTCAACGAGTCGCTTCTCCAGATCGTCATGAAAGAACCGGCGAAGCCAGGCAGGGTCCTTGGGAAGTGAACGGATGGACAGAATCGGGTAGCCCAACGCCTGAAACTCTTCCAGCACACCGTGATTCAGGCCGGGGTCATTATGGTAGGGGCGGCCAAGGAGGAGAATGCCGATGCGGCTCTCCGCCTCGAGTTGTTCAAGGATGGCTTTGCCCTTCTCCTGCAGGTCGCGATCGAACGCCTGGAGCGCCTTGAGACCCTGGTCCACGGCAAAGTCGCTTTCGTCCTCGGTGACGCCCAGACGATCGCCCCAGGCTTCGACCATC
>JBQTHY010000196.1:0-5217 GCA_052389395.1 Nitrospiraceae bacterium
ATCTGGCTTGCGGCCATGGGCAGCACGTGCGGCATCAGCCGCCGTTCACGGATAGACCCTGGGTGCTGAACGCGTCCGGCCGCACTCAGCACTTGGGCACATATCTGAACTGCAAGAAATGTGAGGAGGCGCCTTCCGAGATCCCCCGGTCCAGTGGGCAGTCAAACGTGCGCTGAGAGCGGTTTCGCAGTTGACTGAAAACCGGTTCCTGTTATTTCGCAATAATCTTCCGCCCCTGCGTAGGAACCTCGACGGACATTCCTAATCCTGCGATGGTCCAGGGCTGAAGTTGCGGTCCCACATATTCGTACCCGCCTTGAACCGGATCCTTCGACAAGAGTAGCGGGGTATCCAAGTCCAACATCTCAAATCCCTTCATGCCTAAGACCAAGCTGAAGGAACACCCCATCGCGATGCGCGTTTCGACCATGCCGCCGATCATCAACTTCAACCCGGAACTCAGTGTATACGAGGCGATGTCTGCGGCCTCCAGCACACCCGTCTTCATGATCTTGATATTGATGTAGTCCGCTGCACCACGGTCGATGACTCGCTGCGCATCCCCCAGAGAACGCACCGATTCATCGGCTGCGACTGGAATACCCGTGTCTTGTCGTATGGCAGCCAAGCTGTCGAGGTCGTCTCGCAAAACTGGCTGTTCCAGCAGCACCATCGCTCCGCCAAACTGTTTCACGCCTTTGACGAAGGTCAGGCATTCCTCGCGTGAAAATCCTTGATTCCCGTCCCCGATGAATGCCACGTTGGGAAGGGCCTTATGCACCGCTTCAAGGCGGCTGATGTCCGTGTCCACGTCCTTCCCGACCTTCATCTTGAACAGGCGAAACCCTTTCTCGTACCAGCCACGTGCCAGGGTGACGGTATGGCCCAACGTGGTGATAGGAATCGTGATATCGGTCTCGCGTGCTCGCACGTCGGCCCCGCCCCAGAGCTGCCACATGGGCATCTGGCCGGCTCGACAGTAGGCGTCGAGCAATGCGGTCTCAAGAGCACAACGGGCCGCAGGTTGTGTGGAAGCCTGTTCGGCCATCTGATGGGCCAACTCGCGGTAATCCTGAACGGGTCGGCCGATGACTGAATGCGCAAGCTGGAGAAGAGCGTCCAGGCAGGCCTCTCGACCTTCGCCCCCGACTTCCGGAAATGGCGCGGCTTCTCCATACCCATATGTGCCCTTGCCGAGAGTGACACGGAGAAGAACGTTCTGGGCAACGACGCGTTCGCCCGTGGCAACGACAAACGGGTCTGTTATGGGAATGTCAATCGGCCAGAAATCGACATGGGTGATGGTGTGATCGCTCATCCGGACTGTGCTCGCAGGATCGGGCTGCGTGAGACGTGGGGAACCAGTTGTGTCCAGAGGCGCGAGGTTCTGCCGTTGAAGGTCAGGTTCTTTGTAGAGAAGGGTTGTGACATCCGCTCATACTAGCGAGAAAATCAGTTCGATGCCACGGGGAAAGAAAGCCCTGTGAGCACAGGTCCTGTGGTACAGAGTTCCCAATCCGCACTTGACAGATTCATAGTGGTTAACCGACAACCTTTGCCTGAATGCTGAATTCTTCCATAAGCGCAATGTTCACCTATCGATTCCGGATCGGTCTTCTCCTCGTATTGGCTACCCTCGCGGGTCTCTATTTGCTCCTGCCGCTGGGGGTTTCTTACCTCCTGGCGCAGAACCTTCTTCGGCACGGCTATAGGAACGTGCTTGTCCACCTGGGATATCCCGGTTGGCGGGGGATACACATCCCAGTTCTTGCTTTCCAGCGGGACATAGGTGGAGAAAGCCTGATGGTTTCACTGACAGACGGTGAGATCCGTTATCGAGCGACAGAGCTCATCCGAGGACGTGTTGATCAAGTGTCTCTTCCCTATGTTGACGTTCAGATTCTGAATGCGTCGCAATCTGGGCCCAGTGACGAAGACGGGATTGTTCAATCCCGACCAGGAAGCGACAAGGCACCAAGCACTATGCTGACCGCCGGTGATCTGTTACGCAGCTTGCCCATTCTTCCGTTCGGCGAGCTACATCTGGAGCGGGTAACAATTTTTCGTGAGCAGGCGACTGGGCCTATGCGCAAGGTGACTATCTCCGGGGTAGTGGCTCAGCGGGATGGTGGACTCGGGGGGCATCTCTCGTTTCAGGGTCGAGATACGGCGTCCTACGGACTGACGGTGACAGGACATTCGGCCAGCACGTGGTCGGCCACGTTGGTGTCACAACGGCCTGATGCGTCTCCCATCGTGTCATGGCAATCACAGGCGCATCATGATGGCTCCCAGATTCAGGTCAAGGGACACATCGAGGTGGATGTCCGAGAACTGGCGCCGTTTATCGCTCTGCTTGTGCCGATTGGTCCTGAACTGGGGAAGGTGACGGGGCATGTGGCTGTCAGTTGGGCTGGGACTGCGGCGGCTGAGGCGGCACTCGCTTCACTGTGGGAGGATTCACGCACGCGTCTGGATGGAACCATGCAAGTCAATGTCACCTTACCCGCCCTGAAGGGGGTCGCGAAGGATGTTGCGGTGGTCTATGAAGGCACCTTCGCAGGCAATGCGAAGCAGATGGGGTGGACGTTGGCCCCCGGCGTCCTGCTGTCCGCGACTGTGAATGCTCAGCCCCGCATTCTTCCTATTCCCGAGGCGGTCCGAAGGATTCTTCCTCATGGGGATCAACCGGTGCGGATTGAAAACGTGAAGCCAGTGCAAGGAACGTTGTATTGGGCGGAAACGCCGGTGCGCGTGATTGCTGAAGGGCCCCTGCATGTAACATATGGGCTGACACGGGGCCCGTTGGTAGCGGAGTTTGAAACAAGTCGAGTTGAAGGGGTGGGCAGTGAGCTGGTATTGGCGGAGGGGACCTACCGCATCGAGGGTGTTCTCCCGAAGGCAGTAAGTGATCTTCTTGCAGCTAGAGAGGCGACGGGAGGATTCCGCGGAACGGTACGGCTGGCTCGCACCCAGGTCAAGGGGGTGCTTTTACCCTCGTCTTCCCTCACGGCGAAGCAGATTGAGCAGGGGACGGCGGTGGTCTCAAGCGCGACCCTCCAACTTGCCGAGGCGCTGCCCGTACATTGCAATCTGGCGGTGGCCCATTGCAGTGCCGGGCCCACGACGGTGACGATTCAAGTTCCTGCATTGAGTGTGATGGGCCGAAGCGGTCGCATTGCCCAGGGTACGTTGCGGGTGCAGAAGGCCGAGACAACCGGAACTTTGTGGAATGCCCAAGGTGCCCTGGTAGTGGAGGGTGTGGCATTGGACCTGGCTCCCTGGGGGGTACCGGCTACAGATTGGACGGTGAAGTTTGTGGCGAACCAGGCAGGGGTTAAAGTCGAGCTTCAAGGCGATGCGCCGGCCGGAGAAGGGCTTGTCACGGCAAGGATTGAACAACTGTTGAGCGGAGCGCAAGGGGTGCTGCACGGAACAATTGGGCCGGTGGTGTTCGACGGAGCTGAACGGCGGCTCAGCAAAATGCTCATGGGATTGCCCATGTCCACGGATCTCACTGATGGCCAACTGACGGCGACCGTTGACGCATCCTGGTCAGGTGGTATCGGAGATTCGGCGCGTGGGTTCCAGGTGACGTCCGGTACGGCGAAGGTGGTAGCCGACAAGCTGTCCGGTCATTATCGGGATTTTGTTATTCAAGGCCTCAGCACGACGATTGCGCTTCGTGCTCAAGGGCTCGAGTCGATCGCTACGGTGCAACCAGCGCCGTTGACCATCGCATCGGTGCAGACCGGAGTCGAGGTGACCGACCTGGCGACCATGCTTCACATGACATGGACCATGCCGAATGGGCTGGCGCTCATCGAGGTGAAAGATTTTCGCTGTGAAGTGTTCGGGGGTACAGTCACGAGTCCCGGCCTGCTAGTCGACCCGGCTAATCCGCCTTATCGCGCCACCTTATCGCTACGAAATCTCGGCTTGGCCAAGATCCTGAGTGTGGAACAGCAGAAGAAGCTCCAAGGCACTGGAACGCTGAACGGGACGTTGCCCGTCACGATCACGTCCACGGGTATAACTGTTGAAGAAGGGGTGGTTGAAGCGCAACCTCCGGGCGGGGTTATTCGCTATGTGACGGCGCTGGAGTCATCGAACATTATTTCAGAGTCCGACAACCGTATCCAGCTGGTAACGCAGGCGCTTAATAACTTCCATTACACGGTGCTGCGAGTAGGTGTAAACTATGCGAAGAATGGGGTGCTATTTCTCAACGCACGATTGGAGGGGAGAAATCCAGACCTCAAAAAGATTCCTCCCATCCATTTTAATCTCACGGTGCAGGAACACGTCCCGACCCTCTTGAAAAGTCTCCGTCTGGTCGAAGATATTGAAGGCGCGGTTCAGAAGAGGTTCAAACGGCCATGAATCCCGTGAGGATAACTATGCGAGCTAGGACGATGTTGACGGTCGCAGCCGGAGTGATGATCGGGGGGTTGCTGGTCATGACGGGAGCCTGTACGCCGCGTGTGGAAGTGGCCACGCCTGATAAGCCGATTACCATCAACTTGAATGTCAAGATCGATCATGAGATTCGCGTGAAAGTTGACAAGGATTTGGATGAGGTATTGTCGAAGGACAGCGGGCTTTTTTAGTCACGAGGAAGGAGAGCGGGATGTTCATACAAAAAGTCGCATTCGTTGCGCTTGCCTTGACCATATGGATGGTGGCCGAATCGCCCCTGTTCGCCCTGTCTTTGGATGAGGCAAAGGCGAAGGGCTTGGTTGGTGAAAAAGCCAGCGGCTACTTGGGTGCCGTGAGTGCGCCAAGCGGAGAGGTGCAGGCTCTGATCGCTGACGTGAATCAGAAGCGGCGTCAGGCGTATGAGGACATCGCCCGCCGCAATGGGACCAACATCAGGGCAGTGGAAACGCTTGCAGGGGAAAAAGCGATTCAGAATACGAAGCCAGGCAACTTTGTCGAGGGCCCTGGTGGTTGGGTAAAAAAATAACTCGCTTACCCAAGGAGCTTTTGACACGAGTAAGAATTCTCTTTGAGAATCAGGGGCCTGTGGAGCATCATGGGGCATGGTAGAGTTGCAATAGGCTCGACAACATCAAACGAGGAAATGCAGGAACTAGATAATAACCGCGACGGGATGATTGATCCATTCGAACGAGACTTAGCGAGGTTGAATATCAATAGTGACCTTCTCAACCGTCAAGAGGAGTAGGCTCACTCACTGGTCATGGCGGTACAGAT
>JBQTHY010000197.1:0-2630 GCA_052389395.1 Nitrospiraceae bacterium
ACATGACGTTGAACCGCATACGAAATGTCCGTCAGCCGATTGCCTACGACCGCCTGCTGTATTCCCAAATAGAGCGCCTCTTCGGTTACCCGAATTAACTTGGCGGTCGCCTCGGGAATTCGACCGACCGCTACCGTCACCGCCGAGTCACCGTAAAACCCGCTGACGATGGCACCGAGGTCCAGCCCGATGATGTCGCCATCCTTGAGCGTCCGCTTTGAAGGAATTCCATGAACCACCTGCTCGTTCACTGATGCACACAGGGTTTTAGGGTAATTTCTGTACCCCTTGAACGCCGGTATCCCCCCTCTAGCCAGAATCGCCTCTTCGGCAAGACGATCCAACTCATCGGTGCTGACGCCGGGCCGAACTTCCATCCGAACGATCTCCAGTACGTCAGCGACCATTCTCGACGCTTCTGCCATGACTTCGATTTCGGCAGGCGTTTTCAGAATGATCATGCCATGTTGTATGCCGCCAGCGCCTTCGTCAGACTCTGGTACACTGCCTCAACCGTTCCTCCGCCATCGAGATGCGATAACATATTTTTCTTCTCGTAAAAGCCGATCAACGGAGCAGTCTGCTCTTCATACACGCTCAGTCGCGTTTCAATCGCCTCCCGCTGATCATCATTCCTTTGCATCAAGGCTTCGCCGCACCGATCGCACAGGCCCATCTTCTTTGATGGCGCCAATTCTACATGATACGTCGCCTGGCATTTCGGACAACTTCGTCGCCCGCTTAGTCTTTTCACGACATCCTCGCGAGGGACTTGAAAATTGATCACGCGATCAAGCCGAACGCCTCGCTCGTTGAGCATCTTCTCAAGTTCTTCTGCTTGAGCAACCGTCCGTGGAAACCCATCCAGAATAAATCCCCTTGCACGGCCCGGGTGGCCCAATTTGTCACGCACCAGACCAACCACAACCGAATCAGGGACCAGTTTCCCCTCATCCATATACCGCTTGGCTTCGAGGCCAAGTTTGGTTTGATGGCGGACTGCCTCTCGGAGCAAATCCCCGGTTGAAATTTTCAGGACACCATACTGAGCCGCCACTTTATCAGCTTGAGTGCCCTTACCGACACCGGGAGCACCCAGAAACACGAGAAGCATAAACCGTTACCCGCTTCTCCCGCGCAACGGGGCCATGCCTTTCCCCAAAAATCCCTCGTAGTTACGCATCAGCATATGGGATTCAATCTGCTGTGCGGTATCAAGCCCAACACCGATCACAATCAACAAGGAGGTCCCACCAAAGTAGAACGGGACATTCAGCTTGTAAATCAAGAATTCCGGAATAACGCACACGACTGCCAGATAAATGGCTCCCGAAAACGTGATCTTCGTCAGCACATTATAGATGTAGTCCGAGGTCCGTTGCCCAGGTCTGATACCAGGGATAAATCCCCCATATTTCTTCATGTTGTCAGCCATATCCACAGGGTTGAGCACAACGGCCGTGTAGAAGAAACAGAAAAAGACGATCAGTCCGACATACATCAATGTATAAAGCAAAGACCCCGGCGCAAGCTGTGTCCCAATCGCCTTGACCCAGGGCGTTTCAAAGAACCCTGCAATCGTGGCAGGAAACGCAATGATGGAAGAGGCGAAAATTGGAGGGATCACGCCCGCCGTGTTGATCTTCAAAGGAATATGCGTACTCTGTCCTCCATACACACGCCGTCCGATGACACGCTTCGCATATTGCACGGGAATCTTCCGGCGGCCGCTTTCCAGAAACACGATCGCCGCGACCACGGCGACCATCAGCGCCGCCAAAGCCACGAGTAGCACGATGTTCAGCTGTCCGACCTTGTAGAGATCGAACGTCTGAGCCACCGCCGACGGTAACCGCGCCACGATCCCGGCAAAAATGATCAATGAGATGCCGTTCCCGATCCCCCGCTCGGTAATCTGTTCCCCCAGCCACATCAGGAAGCCCGTACCTGCGGTCAGCGTGATGACGGTCATGAGGCGGAAACCCCATCCACCGGTGAGTACGAACGCACCCTGATTCATCTGCTCGAGTCCGATCGCGATCCCGAAGCCCTGAATCAGCGCGATGGCGATCGTGCCGAACCGGGTATACTGAATGATCTTTTTCCGCCCTCGCTCACCTTCTTTCGCCAACTTCGAGAGATGCGGGACGACCACGGTCAACAGCTGAAGAATAATCGATGCGCTGATATAGGGCATGATGCCCAATGCAAAGATCGTCAACCGAGACAGCGACCCGCCGGAAAAAATATCCAGAAACCCGAGCAGCGCGCCGCCTTGCTTCTGCAAAAACTCCGAGAGGGCCTCGCCGTTGATCCCAGGAGTTGGGATATGAGCCCCAACGCGGTAGACCACGAGCATCCCGAGCGTGAACAGCACACGAGTACGAAGCTCAGGGATCTTGAAGATATTTTGAAAACTGGTCAGGAGTCGTTCAAACACCGCCGATAACCTCGACTCTCCCTCCAGCCGATTGAATCTTCGCCTCTGCGGACTTGCTAAATTTATGGGCTTGAATGACGAGGGATTTTTTCAGCTCTCCATTGCCAAGAATTTTGATGGGCAGTTTTTTCCGCTTCACCAATCCGGCGTCGACCATCAGATCTGGAGTAATGACCTCCGCCCCCGTCCA
>JBQTHY010000198.1:0-3302 GCA_052389395.1 Nitrospiraceae bacterium
ACCCCAAACCCCTCGCGGCGCGCTTTGCATCCGATGTGGCGCGTTTTGCCTCAATTGTCTCTTGGCCGGTGACGCCCAATGCGTCAGTCAATCCCGGCGACGGGCTAGGCGGCCTGGGCAAGGGGGGCGGAATCTTGAATTCCATCTAGTACCGTTTCCGCTCCACCCTCATGCCTCTCGTCTGGATCGCGCTGGAATGTGACTTGCGTTCTTTGGTCTGTATGCCGACGCTGAGGAAGCGTTCCCTCGAAGAGTACCTCCGGACCAGTTTTGGACCCAAGGTCACGCTACTGTCGTATGGAGTAATCGGCAAGGCAAGTTCAAGGGGAGCGCAGAAGCAATATGGTTACGGCACGCCGGTCAAGCTGACGTTCCGGGTCGGCCGCATTGTACGGTCCGCCGTGCTCGAAACCATGAAGCCTGGCCCGTTCGGTCATGAGCACCCTGCCGATCGCGCACAGGCGATGCTGTGGGACTATGAGTCCTACGGGCGGCTGCCGCGCCATGTGAAGGCCCTCGATGTGGGTGCCTTTACCGATAAAGATGAACTGGTGTCCGTGGCACGGGCGCAGGAGTTCTTCGTCCTCACTCAGTGGGCGGAAGGGGCGAGTTATCACCTGGATCTCGAACGGCTTGCGAAGAGTGCGGCGCTACGCGAGCTTGATCGCGAGCGAACGAGCGCCCTCGCACGCTACCTCGCGCAGATCCATTCGCGCAAGCGGCGTGATGCCCATTTGTATCGCCGTCGGCTCCGTGAATTGATCGGTCACGGCGAATGCATCATGGGACTGACCGACAGTTACCCTAAGCGATGCGGGTTCATCACTGCAGATCTCTTATGCACAATCGAGGAAGCCTGCAACCGCTGGCGCTGGCGTCTGCGCGACAAGACCAACCGGCTCTCCCGGGTTCACGGGGATTTCCATCCGTACAATGTGCTGTTCCGCACGGGGACGGATTTCTCGGTGTTGGACCGGTCTCGCGGGGAATGGGGCGAGCCTGCAGACGACGTGACTGCGATGACGATAAACTATCTGCTGAACTCGCTGATTCGCTGGGGCAGGCTTCAAGGACCGTTTGAGTTTCTGTTCCGGTTGTTTTGGGACACCTATGTGGAGACGAGTCGAGATAAGGATGTCACCACCTGCGCGGCGCCGTTCTTCGCCTTTCGGGGGTTGGTGTTGGCCAGCCCCGTCTGGTATCCGAAGCTGTCGATGGAGGTGCGGCGCAGCATCTTCCGGTTTATCGAGAATGTGCTCGATGTGCCGCGCTTTGATCCGTCCCGAGTGAACGAATATTGTGGATAAGATTTGTTCATTGGATCATCGGTTCATTGCTTCATTGAATAATGAATGAATCGTCAATCGCTCAATCAGCACCAACGAAGGCCTTCGCGATCTGGATCACCGGCTTGCCTGCCTCTGGCAAGAGCGCGATTGTTTCGGCATTACGACCTCAACTGGAGGCCCTGGGCCTGACTGTGGAGGTGCTGGAATCGGATGCCGTCAGGCGGGTGATCACGCCGACGCCCACCTATTTGCAGACGGAGCGGGATCTCTTCTACCGTGCGCTGGCATTTATGGGAGCGAGGATGGTGGAGCATGGCGTGACGGTGATTTTCGATGCGACGGCCAGCCGGCGGGCCTATCGCGACTTTGCGCGCAGCGTGATTCCCCGGTTTGCCGAAGTGGCCATCGACTGTCCGTTGGAGGTGTGCATGCAGCGGGATCGAAAGGGGACCTAT
Organism: Nitrospiraceae bacterium; assembly: GCA_052389395.1. Classification (GTDB taxonomy): domain Bacteria; phylum Nitrospirota; class Nitrospiria; order Nitrospirales; family Nitrospiraceae; genus Nitrospira_D. The sequence goes on from JBQTHY010000198.1 coordinate 1,745, forward strand.
CAACGGGGACAGCGTGGCGAGTCCGGCACGGTGCCGGGGCTACAGGTTCCGTATGAAGCTCCGCTGAATCCCGAATTGTTAATAGACACGACAGTCGTACAGCCAGCCGACGCAGTCCGCCAGATTCTCGACTTTGTCAAAGCCCGGTTCCTCTAGAAGGCTAAGATCGAGGAGGATTCGTGAATTGAGTCACACGCTCAGCCTGAGCCTTAAGCTGGACCTTCACCGGACTGTTTCTACTGAAATACCAAGACCGGGCAGGGCATCCGATGCAGTACGGCGTGGGAGACACTGCCGAGCACGAAGCGCGTCACTCCCCTCCGCCCCCGTGAGCCCATGAGAATCAAATCGGATTGCCCCGCGCTTGCTTCATGCAGGATGCTCTCGACGGGAGTGCCCAGCATGGCCCGCCCTTTGACGTGATAGCCCAGCGCTCGCAGGCTGGTCGCGGCATCGTCGATAAAATCGCGTCCGCTGTGTAACGCCCGTTCTTCCAACTTCTCGGCCGCAGCGGTTTCCACGGGCCAAGGGGGGCGCACGCTCGGGAGCACGGTGAGCAGGGATATCTCGACCGGCTCGTGAAACGGCTTCAGTTGCAAGAATCGAATCGCCGCCTCTCTGTCATACGGTCCCTGGAGAGGGAGCAAGACGTTCTTTGTGGTTTTGACGGGGCCCTTCACGATCAATTTGGCACAGGGCGCCAGCGTCAGGATGCGGTGGGAGACGCTGCCGAGCATTCGTTCCTTGACTGGACCGACCCCGCGCGCCCCCATGACGATCAGATCGACGTGCTCATGTTCGGTCGTCGTCACGATGATCTCAGCGGGCGATCCCACCTCGAGTCGCTTCGTGACTTGCCCGGCATGCAGCGGCAGCAGCGACCGGACTCGGTCGAGTAGCCGCTCGCCGTCCTCCCGCATGCTCCGCTCGAGCGTGTGGTACAGTTCATTGGCGACTTCCGGTATCATCTTTGGGTAGGCCGGTCTGGGCACGTTCAAGGCATGGAGCAGGATCAGCTGATCCGCGCGGCTCAGGTATTTAAGGGCCCGCACGGCCTCGTACGAATTATCCGACCCGTCGACCGCCAACAACGTTTTCACCTTCAGTTCTCCTTTCTCTGCGACGCTTGTGGTGGCTTCGCGGGATGCGCGAAGCATCGCTGGAACCATCCGCGGGCATGGTCCGCAACCTGCTCGAGCGTGCCGGGTTCTTCGAAGAGGTGTGTGGCGCCGGGAACGATAATCAGTTTTTTCTCACAGGTCAGGAGTTCGTAGGCTGCTTGGTTCATCTCGATGACCGGTTCGTCATAGCCGCCTACAATCAAGAGGGTTGGTGCCGTGACCGAGGCGAGATACGGTTCCGCCAAATCGGGTCTTCCCCCTCGAGAAACCACGGCGCGGATCGACGCAGGCTCTCGCGCCGCGGCTTGCAACGCAGCGCCGGCTCCGGTGCTTGCGCCGAAATAGCCGATCCCCAGGCTCTTCGTGCGAGCTTCCGCTCCAAGCCAGGTGTTGGCCAGCAAGAGCCGATCCGCCAGCAGATCGATGTCGAACACTTT
>JBQTHY010000199.1:0-1845 GCA_052389395.1 Nitrospiraceae bacterium
GTCACCGTCACGAGCGGTAGCTTCGGGCTCACCTGATAGTGGTCCCCGAATGCAGCTACCAGGTTCATCAACCGGACCTGTGAGTACGTTTCTTCGCAGGAGAACGTCTCTAATTGCTCATCCAGCTTGGCAATACCTTCCAGGGTTCCCTGGACGAACCGAGTGTTCGATACCGAGATGTCGAGCGGCGCCGAGAATCGGGAGAGCATATACAGGGTGTCCGACTCCTGAGGACGCTTCAATGCCTGGAGTTGAAGGTAATTTGTATATCCTGAAGCCCATTCAGCGGCGGAGCGGAGCACTGATTCCGCGTTGCTCACCAACATAGCTATCGTTTCCAGGAGCGTGGGGGCGCGACTCTTGGCCGTCTCATAGTGGGCCAAAGCGGCATGATAGGCGAAGTCCTTCTCCCCACTGGCCTCCTCGCACTGTTTCATCAATTCGCGGAGCACTGCAAAGGGGATCCAATTATTCGGGTCTAAGAGGAACTCGTGCGGATCGGAGATGTCTTGAATGCTCTCCGCAGCGCCGAGGATCTTGTGATAGTCAACCCGTCCGGCTACTCCAGGATACTTCGTCTCCAGATGACGGATCAGCATACTGGTGAGGAGACAGGTCGCCCAGGGCTGGAGGGGCATGATTTCCTCTCTGCCGCGGCAATACAGGACAGTGAGGGTGATTTCTTAGCACAAGAGAGCGGTAATGGAAAGCGTGGAGCGGTCACGGACTGGAAGGAGGAACCGGCAATCCTTCCAACTCCATGATCCGCAGAGCATTGGTGGTGGGGCAGGGGCCGGGGCGGAGTAGGTAGTCGAAGTGCAGCGCGCCGGCCGCGACGGTTTCTTGAAAATGGGCGTTGGTCAACGAAGGTATTTCATGTTCCAGGTCGGTTAATTCCAAGTCGTGGGTGCTGACCAGGCCGAATCCGTTCTCTTTCGAGAGGGTCTTGATGTAGGCTCGGCTGCCGATGAGCCGCTCGCGATTATTCGTCCCTTTGAAAATTTCATCGATCAGGAACAACACCGGCGGCTCTGTGCGATCCATTGCCGTGTCGAGGATCGACTTGAGTCGTTTGACTTCGGCATAAAAGAACGAGAGGCCGGCATCCAGCGAATCGTTCACGCGGATGCAGCAGGCGAGACGACTCCAACTCCATTCAAATGTTGTTGCGCAGACGGGCGCGCCGGCTTGGGCCAGGCAGAGATCGATGCCGATGGTCCGGAGGAACGTGCTCTTACCCGACATGTTCGAGCCGGTGATGAGATGGATTGAGCCGAGTCCGGCCAAATGGACGTCGTTCGCCACACGGGTCTGGACGGGCAGGAGCGGATGTCCGAGCCGGCTGGCGCGGAGGACCGCGTTCGCGCCGTTCTGCTCGCCGGTCGAGTCGAGAGGGGTCGGCCACGCGTAGTCGGGATGGAGGTAGGCGAATGTCGCCAATGCTGACGCAGCTTCAACTTCCGCCAATCGGTCGAGCCAGGTCGGGAGGTGGCTTTTGATCTCTCGTTGAATCTGGATCAAGCGTCGAGTGAACCACAGATCCCACGGACATAGCGCGTTGATGGCCAGATGGACGAGCGGATGGGCTTTGACGCTGATGGCATGCAGAGTCCGTGCTGCACGTTTTACGTGGAGAGAAGGTTTGACGGCACTCTGCGTCAGCGGAGCACAGACGGAAGCCAGGGGGGAGGACTTCACGAACGCATGACGTTCGAGATAATTCAAGACCATTCCCAATCGCTCCATTTCGTGATGGAGTCCCACCGCGTGCTCGAGGAGATGTTCACCTTGATCGGTCATGAAGTAGATCAACGCATAGGCGCCAAACGAGAACATCCAATAGCC
>JBQTHY010000200.1:0-6778 GCA_052389395.1 Nitrospiraceae bacterium
GCTGCTCGTCGGTCGTCAGCTCAGCAGTCGTGAGGCGTTCACCGGGACTCTTTCTTGAGAGTTCGTCGTGCTGGAAATTGTTCTCAATCGGCATGGGAGAACGTACTTACCGCATGCAGAAGTGGAAGTGCAATCGTGACGGGTAAGGGATGAGGGGTAAGAGAGGAGATAGAAGGAAAAGTGGTGAGTAGTACCGATCTTGTTCTCCGACCCAGCTTGCCTTAGAGAAAATTCGCGTGCTAAGGTTTCTCTATGATCCAATATTTGGAGCACTAGGCTTGAATTTACTATGCTGAGCACATCCTGGCGTTTCCAGACGATCATTGTCGGTTTTTTGACGGTTTTGCTTGAAACGACCATTGGACTCTCTGCTGATGCTGCTCCGGCACCAGGAGGGGGAACCACGGGTTCTACCCCTTCAGCTGAGTATGTGATCCTCTTTGTCCTGGAGGGCTTTGGTCAAGATTCGCTCAAGGGCGGCACGATGCCGAGCCTGAGCAAGCTGGTCAAGCAGGGGTCGGTGACTTGGTCCGCGACCGGGGTGAAGCCGGCGCTCCGGCTCCCGACGATGGCCTCCTTGATCACCGGCCTGCCGGTGGAGAAGCACGGGATCGACTGGAACTTCTTTGAACTCAGCCGAGGCTATCCTCGCTCCCCCAGTATGTTCGATTATCTTGATTTGAGTGGGGGCCGCGACAGCGCCATCTTCTATATGGATGAGTCGCTTTACCAACTCGCAAGGCCTGAACCCTATACCGACTATCAATTGTGCGGGGCGTTGCGGCCTGAGTGTGGTCCCAATAAGATCGTGGCGTACATTCAGCAATATTTTAAAAAGGCTACGAGCGGCCATGGGTATGGACATGCCATCCTTTCGCTGCCGCACTTGTTGGTCGTCCATCTTCCGGAGGCTGGTCGGGCCGGGGTGTCGTATGGCTGGAACTCCAAAGAGTATCGTGATGCCTTGCGGACGGTCGATAAGGCAATCAAGTCCGTGCTGGATCTGTACAAGGAATACACGCTTTTGGACTTCACGACCGTGGTCGTCACAGCCCTCAGTGGTCAGGGGACCGACCCGGGGGCCGACGCGCCGACAAGCGATTCACCGGTTCTCCCCTGGATCGTTTCAGGTGTCGGGATCAAGCCAGGCCAAGTCATTCATCAGCCGGTCTCGATCATCGACACCGGGGCGACGGTGATGCGAATCCTCGGACTTGAGACGTATACCGAATGGGATAGCAAGGCCGTGGAGGAAATCTTCCGGACGGCTGCAGTCGCCTCATCCAAGCCGCCCGCCGATAAGCAATAACGAACCATGGTCCACGATTTCTTGATACGGTTGATACGGCGCAGACCCTCGTCATGTGGCGGATTGATGATTGGGCTAATGACGGTGGTGTCTATGGGGTCAGGTCTCGCGGGAGGGCCGCCGCCGGCTCATCTCAAAGAACACACGATCACCATCGATGCTACGAACCTGGTTCCTCCCTCATGGTGGCAGGTGCCGGGGGTGACTCCCTCGATCTACGAGTCAGATCCTGATTCGCTCGATGCTCCGAAAACCACCGAGCGTCTGGAGCTCGCGCTGAAGCCTGGGAAGTACAAGTTCATCAGTTTTACCTTCGACTTTCCATTCGTGGTCAACCTCGAGGGGAAATTGGAGTTTGCCAAGTCGTTGGATCAATGTGTTGGGGGGCGCGGGACCCACACCCTCGTCGTGCGCTGTACTCGCACGTATCCTCACGGGGGCGAACGAGACAACTATTACGAGCAGAAACCCTAGCCCGCATTATTCATGATCGCTTCTACTGCAACGGCGGATTCGCGGCTCCGACAAGCCTGCCTGCGGCTCCGAGCACGCAGGCGGACAGGCTCGCCGCTCGCGACCTCGACATACTGTTTCAAGTATGCCTCGGTCCCTTGCGCCTCCGCGTGCCCGTCTCGCCAGTCGACTCCGCCATTTCGTCACGAACCGTCATGAACAATGCGGGCTAACGATGGCTCATATGCTTGATGATCTCCTAGAAGCGCTGGAAGACGTCGATGACGCCACGCGTGAAGAAGCGGCCAAGGCGTTGGCAGACTTGGGCGATCCCAAAACGTTGGACGCGCTGGTCAGCGCCTGTAGTGATGACTTCTGGTCGGTGCGCGCCTACGCAGGTTCCGGAGTGGCAAAAATCGGCGGTCCAAAGGCCGTCGAAACCCTCATCGGTCTCTTCAACGATTCCATCATGGAGGTGCGGAACCAGGCGGTCGAAGCGGCAGCAAGAATGGGGCCGACGGTGCTGGACAGCGTGGTCGCCGCGCTGAAGGATGAGCGATGGCGCGTGCGCGAACATGCTGCCAAGGCCGCGGGTGAGATCAAAGATGCGAAAGCCGTCGATGCACTGATGGTAGCCTGTCGCGACCGCGATGGGGCGGTCAAGAGCGCGGCGGCCGAAGCCCTCGGCAAAATCGGCCATCCGAAGGCCGTCCCGGCGTTGATCAAGCTCTTCCACGACTCCTCCAAGATTGTACGCGAAACGGCGGGAACTGCGCTCGTCTACATTGGTCAACCGTCGGTTGATCCGCTCATTGAAAGCCTCAAGCACAAAGACTTTGTGGTTCGATGCCATGCAGCGCGCGCGCTGGGAGGCATGACCACCGACTATCAAATCGGCCGGACCTGGGTGCGCGATGCGAAGGTAGTCGATGCATTGATTGCCGCCTTGCGAGATCCGGATCGGGCCGTTCGCGAGGATGCGACTATTGCCTTGGGAATGATCGGCGATCCCCGAGCGATCGATGCGCTGATGGAAGCCATGAAAGACGGAGCCGTCAAGCGACATGCCATTGCCTCGCTCGGCATGATCGGCGACCCTCGTGCCCTACCCGCTGTGTTGGATGCCTTGAAGGGGAAAGGAATCAAACAGGAAGGCTCCCCCACTCCTGGTTGCATCGTGAGCGAAGATGCGTTCATCAAGGAAGCTGCGGCGACGGCGCTCGGTCAGTTCCGCTATCCCCGCGCGATTCCGTTTCTGATCATGTTGCTGAAAGACGGTGTGTTGCGGGAAAAAGCGGCGGCGGCTCTGGTCGTGATCGGTGACACGGCCATTGAGCCCTTGATCGCCTTCCTCTACGATCCCAAAGCCTCCGAGGTTGAAGCTGAACAGGAGCGTGTGCTCTCCTATGCATCAGTCCGGCTTACCGCTAAAGACGCGCTTCGGTTGATCGTACTCGAAACTTTGGAAAAGCTCGGTTGGTCACCCCCTGCCGAAGAGATCGATATCAGCTCCAGCCAGGCGGACAATCTCCGAGTCGATCGGCCGTTGGGGGATAAGGGACGGTTTGGGCCGTCGGGTGACGTGGCCAAATCAAGCTAGATGCGGGATGCTGCTGCTGAAGGCTGAGTGCTACTTCCTCACCGCGATCCCGTGGACATCGGCGGTTTCCTTTCCATCTTTCATGTTCGTGATGGCGGCTTGGCCCTTGTAGTGGCCGACTTTTCCGCCTGCATCGACATGAATCACTCCCACGCCCGGGATCGTGCCCTTGGCGTTGTTCGCGTTCTTGTCATTGCCGGTCAAGGGATTCGGCCCACGCAGGCCGACGAAGACGTACTGGCCATCCGGCGCCACATCCATCAGGTCCGGGGCGGGATCTTCGTTGGCGCTCGTGACCAGATCCACCGAATTGACGCTCAAGTTGCTCACTGTGTCGATGATTTCGATGTTATTCCCCGCTCGATCCGCGCTCCAGACGTAGCGCCCAACAGACGCCATTCCGTGAGAATCGGCGAACTTGTCATCCCGTTGCGACACGAGCTTGGCTGAGATTGATTGGGGCAAATTCGAGATATTGAGCGCATACACGTCATACGACAACGGTGCGACCGGCCAACCACCGCCGGAATTGATATACATCGTATTGCCGGATTGAATGCCGCCACATCCGGCCGGATGGATCTGGTTATTGTCCAGGGTGGCCACGACCTTGAGCGGCGTTGTGGTCACGTCCACAACCAGGAGTCCTCCGCCGCGAAGGGTGACGAACGCGTACTGGCTGGAGGATTCGGTAATCGGGCAGATCGGCGAGGTATCAGGGCGCTCTCCGCTTTCCAGTGTGGCCAAGTTGAGGACATCCTTGTCGGGGTCAAAGCTGTACTTGTGGGCTGCGTAGTCCGTCCAGATGCGAATGAATTTCTTTTCGGCGATGTTAGCAGCGATCGCCATTTTCTGATCCGGCGTCGGCCAGGCGGCGTGCACGTTCTTTCCCATCGACAGGCAAGCCTCTGATTTCTTGGTGGCCGCATCTATGAATAACACGTGCCCGCTCAGAAACGAGATAATGGCATGGTCCTGACTGGCATTGAAGAAGAGCATATGGGGGCGGCGCACGGCTTTCTTCGTAGCCTCCTCACAGAACTTGCCGATCTCGCCTGAAAAATCGATGGTCTGGGCCGGTTTGGCCGAAGCAGGATTGGCTGCCAGCTGGGCGCCGTTGTAGATATATAGGAAGCCGCCACTCTCTTTCATGGTATCGGACTGGTCGGTGAGCCAGACTTCATAGGCCTGTGCACTGGGAACGACCAAGACAAGCGTGGTCAATAGGGCCATGAAGCGTAGCGATCGTCCCAGTGGTAACGTGTGTTCAGGGTGAGTCATGATGGCCTCCAATGTGTGAACGGGAAAGGGATAGGCACTTCATACTGAACCCTTTGGAGCCAAGTTTCTAGAGGGGGATTCAGGGAGTTCCTCCCTTCGTTGACGCTGCAAAAAACCCTGTGATAGGGTCATTGGCTCAATTCAGGAGCGTTCGAGTGGGGGATCTAGTCGCAGAGCAGATTGCCGCCCTCAGGGCCGAAGACTGGGCGATTCGAGAGGAAGCGGCCACCCTGTTGGGTGACCTGAAAGATCCTCGAGCGGTCTGTTCACTCGTGTCGATCCTTCGGGATCGAGATCGGTCCGTGCGAGAGGCAGCGATCAGGGCACTGACTTCCATCGGTGAATCATCCGTGGTTCCCTTAGGGGCCTGCCTTACCGATCCAGAACTTTCGGTGCAAGAAGCCGCATCGGTAGTCTTGGCTTCGATTGCGGACGGGCGTGTACTCCATCCGCTTGTCCAAGCCCTGCGCAGCCCGGATTGGATTGTCCGGATGTATGCGGCGAAAAGCCTGGGACGCATCAAAGATCCCGGATCGATTCAATCCTTGATCCCGTTGTTACAGGATAACGTAAAAGCAGTTCGAGAGGAGACATCTACGGCGTTGGCGGCGATGGGTGAAGCCGCGGTCCCTTCACTATTGGAAGCGTTAATGCACGAAGATTGGCTTGTTCGTCTTTATGCCGTGGAGTCGTTGGGCAAGACCAAATCTCGGAAGGCAGTTGAGCCTCTGCTCTCAGTGCTATTTAACGACGGAGATTCTGCCGTTCGCGAAGATGCGATCCGAGCCCTTGGAGAAATCGGGGATCCGCAGGCCGTCGAGTACTTGTTCCTCGCGATGAAAGAGCCGGGACTCCGCACATCGGCTGTTGAGGCGCTCGGGCGCATTGGGGATCACCGGGCGGTGCCGATTTTGATCGAAGTCGTGACCGGAGTGAATCCGTTGAACGTGACGCGTGCGGTCGCGGGATGCGGAGATCAGTGGAATGAGGAAGTCGTCACGCAGGCTGCTGCAGTCCATGCTCTGGGTTCGATCCGCGATGAGTCAGCGCTCCCCACGCTGGTGGCGGCGCTTGGGCCAACATTCACGAGGGCGGAGGCGGCTGCGGCCTTGGCACGATTTGGGTCAAAGGCGATCCCGTTGCTTCTTCCTCTGTTGACCGGTTCGCCGGACGACAACGTTCGGTATCATGTGAAGGAGACGCTGGCGCTGGTGGGATGGAGACCGAATAGAATTTGAGCATTGAGCCATCTTTGATTTGGTGATTGTTCAGACAATGAACCAATCGCCAAATCGCCAAATGATAAGATTCTCGAACGATGGCCAAGGAAACGATTGAGAATCTGGTTTCTGAGCTGATCCACGAAGAGGATTGGCGTCGGATGCGGGCCACCGCAGCTTGTGTGGCTGGTGGTCCACGAGCGGTGCGGGCGCTGATCGAGGCGCTTCGTTCCGGGACAACCGACTTGAAGAAAGAAGCCGCGGGAATGTTGGCCCGTATTAAAGATCCGCAGGCTGGGGTGGCTCTCGTCGGCTTGCTCGAAAATGAGGACGAAGCGGTGCGCAAGGCCGGTGCGACGGCATTGGAGCAGATGGCGGGAGTACTCGAGACAGCCACTGCCGCGGCGCTGGTGGCATTGCTTCCCAAGGAGCAAGATGGAGAAACTCGGCAGCTCATAACGCACCTGATTGGGGCGATCCCCACTGCCGTGAGCCCACTCTGCGAGATGTTAAAGCATCCTGATCCGGAGGTGCAGGTGACGGCGGCAAGGATGCTCGACCAGCTGTTGGATCCGCGTTCTGTCGATGCTTGCATCGAAGCGATGGGCCGGCCGGCGATCCGTGACATCGCTGTTGGGACGTTGAAGAAGCTTGGAGCAATTCGTGAGCGAATAGAAAGCAGATTCGACGCGCTTCGCGCGGTCGAGGGCGCGAGCGAGCGGGAAGAAGCCCGGATGGCGACGGTGATCGATCTCTTAGGTATCGGGCGACCCAGTGTGGAGATCCTAATCGAATATCTTGAAGACGACGACTGGCTGGTGCGTGAGGCAGCAGCGGACTTGCTGGGCAAAATCGGGGATGTGCGGGCGGTGGTGCCGTTGATGAGGCGGCTTGAGTGTGACAAGGATACAGGGG
>JBQTHY010000201.1:0-2561 GCA_052389395.1 Nitrospiraceae bacterium
CGTGATACAGGCCCTGTTTCAGGGGAAATTGCAGGTGTTGAACGTCGGCCTATCATCGTTTGCCGAATCGATCGCCAGCGCTGGCGGAACGGTGCTGGCGGTGGAGTGGGCCCCGCCTGCGCAGGGGCGTCAAAGCGTCTGTCGTGATTTGTCCAAACTTGTGAATCTGCCGGCCGTCGAGGCGGCCAATGAAAAGGCCTTTGATTCATATCTCTCAGCCCAGCCGGTCCTTCGCGGCATCGGGGTTGCCGGCAAGGTACTGCCCAACATGGCGGACCGCATGATCCTGCACGGTGGTCCTCCCATTTCCTGGGAAGACATGTGTGGTCCCATGAAGGGTGCCATCATCGGCGCGATCCTCTATGAAGGGTGGGCGAAGGATACCGCCGGCGCCGATGCCCTGGCATCCGGTGGTGAGATTGTCTTCGAACCCTGTCACCATCATGCCGCAGTCGGGCCGATGGCTGGTGTCATTAGCCCATCCATGCCCGTGTGGATGGTTGTCGATGCCACCCATGACAATCAGGCGTTCAGCAACTTCAACGAGGGGATCGGAAGGGCGCTCCGCTTTGGCGCCAACGGGCCGGAGGTGATCGACCGCCTCAAATGGATCGAACAGGTACTTGCACCGACGCTGCGGGCCGGAGTGGAGACTCTTGGGGGACTTGATCTCAAGACGTTGATGGCGCAAGCGTTGCATATGGGAGACGAGGTACACAACCGCAACGTTGCGGCGTCATCTCTATTCTTGAAACGGCTGATCTCGGCTTTACTGAAGACGGCTACCCCCTCCGCCGATATCGCCGCCGCCGTCGACTTCATCGCCAGCAACGATCACTTCTTTCTGAATCTTTCCATGACCGCCTGTAAGGCCATGCTCGATGCCGCTCACGGTGTTCGAGGGAGCAGCATGGTGACGGCTATGGCCCGTAACGGCGTGGAGTTCGGGATCCGTGTCAGCGGCGCGGGGGATCAGTGGTTTACCACACGGGCACCGGTCGTCGACGGCCTCTTTTTCCCTGGTTACACCAAGGCGGACGCCGCGCCCGATCTAGGGGACAGTGCGATCACCGAATCCGCGGGTGTAGGCGGCTTTGCGATGGCTGCCTCCCCGGCGATCGTCAAGTTCGTTGGCGGTTCGCCGCAGGACGCCATCGACAATACGACGGCGATGACCTATATTACGCTGGGCCGGAATGGGGCGTTCACATTGCCGGCGATGAACTTTGCCGGCTCACCGGCGGGCATTGACATCCGCAAGGTCGTCGATACCGGCATTCAACCGATTATCAATACAGGGATTGCCCACCGCGAGGCCGGAGTCGGACAGATCGGAGCCGGTATTACACGTGCGCCTTTGGACTGTTTTACGCAAGCGGTGTCGGCGCTGGCACGCGCCCTCTGCGGCAGTCATGTGAACTTGGAGGATGTTCCCGGTGAGAGTCACTAACAAACTTGCCGTGGTCGCTGTCGGGGGCAACTCATTGATTCGAGACAAGAACCATGAATCGATTCCCGATCAAAGTCGAGAAGCGGCCACGACCGTTCACCACATTGCGGAAATGATCGCAGCTGGGTGGAATGTGGTGATTACCCACGGGACCGGTCCTCAGGTCGGATTCATCCTGCGCCGTTCTGAATTGGCGCTCGAGGAGGTACCTCCCGTACCAATGGATTATGCCGATGCTGATCTGCAGGGAGGCATCGGTTACATGTTCCTCAAAGCCCTGTACAATGAATTTCGCAAGCGCCGGATTGATCGGAAGGCTGTGGCCATTGTCACTCAGACCTTGGTGGACCGCAAAGATCCGGCGTTTGCCGATCCGTCCAAGCCCATTGGGTCTTACATGGATGAAAAGACCTCGCAGCGCCTTGCTTCCCGGCACGGGTGGGTCGTGAAGGAAGATGCAGGGCGTGGTTGGCGCCGGGTGGTGCCGTCCCCATTGCCGAAGACCATCGTCGAACTGGCGGCTGTCAACGCGTTGGCCCGATCGGGCTTTGTAGTCATTGCCTGCGGGGGCGGGGGGATTCCTGTGGTTGAGGATGAGGAGGGTCGTTTGATCGGGGTTGAAGCGGTCATCGACAAGGACTTGGCGTCAAGCCTGCTGGCTCGTGGCATCGGCGCCGATTTATTGCTGGTGTCTACAGGGGTCGAGAAGGTGGCGATTAACTTCAATAAACCTGACCAGCAATGGCTGGATCGCATGACGGTGGCTGAAGCGAAGAAGCATTTTGCGGACAATCAGTTTGACAAGGGCAGCATGGGACCGAAAATTCAGGCGGTGATCGAATTCTTGGAAGGTGGTGGGTCGATAGGGTTGATCACTAATCCCACGAATATTGGCCGCGCCTTGGCCGGTAAGACCGGAACCTTCATTGTGCGGGAAGGGGTGCCATCATTCACATATCACAATTAAGGAGGACATATGGCTGCATCACGTAAACTGACAAGACGGCAAGTGCTGAAAGGCGCCGCGGCTGCCGGAGCCTTAGGCATGGTGGGCGGCTTGGATTGGGTCGGCCAAGTCTGGGGGGCCCAGGACAAGGTCAACATGGGGTTC
>JBQTHY010000202.1:0-1519 GCA_052389395.1 Nitrospiraceae bacterium
GTACAAGCACGAAATCCTGCTCATAGACCCTGTAGGCCGATGGAGCAAGCCCTACGCGCTCATACGCGATTTGGGCTGCCCGATTCTCCTGTTCCACGTAAAGTCTGATCCCACAGACCTGCGGCTCGGCCTTGGCTTTGGCGACGATATGGTCATGCAGGGCCCGATAGACACCCTGGCGGCGCCAGGCCGGGGCGACGTAGACGCTCTGCACCCACCAGAAGACTCCGTTACGCCAATCACTCCACTCAAATGTGATCATCAACTGCCTGACGAGCCGTTGGTGTCCCGCTTCAGAGAGTTCGGCAACCATAAAAAATCCTCGCTCAGGAGCAGTGAGTAATGACAGGGTTCCCTCGCGGAGCCTCGCCCGATCGAGCTGGCGACCTTCGGTTTCCAGTGCCATGGCGGCACTGAAGGCGACGATCGAGTCCACATCTTCCCGGCGGGCCAGTCTGACGATGATTTGATCCAGCAAGGGCATACGCCTTAGGGGATCGATTTGGGCATGTTGAGCCACCCTGCTCCGGGTTTATAGAAGCCGGCGGAGAACTCCATCTTCATGGCATCTTCCGGGGGGAGATTGATCGGACGCAACTGATGTTCCGGGACAAAGGCCAGAAAGCCTGTGAAGGGATGGATAGCAGTCGGCACGAAGACCATGAACAGATTGACAGAAGCTTCGACTTGAATTGCTGTTGGGGCGGCCCCCATCACGAATCCAAGTGCCCAGAGTCCATCGCGAGGAAAGGGGAACGCGACGACTCTGCTGCGGCCAAACCTGGATCGAAAATTCAAGACATCGGTCATCCCTTTTAACGTGAGGTAGATGCTCTGCACGAGAGGAATCTGCTCGAGGCGGTGTTCGAGTCGCGTCATTAGGCGTTGACCGATAACATGGTTCGCCACGACGCCGACGACAAGAAGGAGGAGCAACAAGAGCAGCAAGCCGAGTCCGGGGATTGGATCGGGCATGTGCTTACCGACGAGGTTGTCCAATGTCTTGAAGAGGGTCGAAAGAATCAAGAACGTGGCCCATGCAGGGACCAGGACAAAGAGTCCGGCAATAAACAATCTCCAGAATGCTTTAATCATGAGGATACGACCACGCAAGGACAGAAACACTTGTGAGTGTAGCAGAATTACTGCGGCGAACGGGAGGAGAACCTGAGATCTGCTTGCTGTCCCTGTGCTCTTGCATTATCATTCTATGATCCGGAGTCCGGTAACCTGCTCTGGAGTGACTACGAATAAATGGAGGGCTAGGCGCCATGTCCATTGATAATGATCTTCTTGCAATTCTCTGTTGCCCGGAGACGAAGCAACCAGTCAGTATGGCAGATCCATCGCTGCTCAAGAAACTCAATGAGGCGGTGGCACGTGGCGGTCTGAAGAACAAGGGAAAGAAACTCGTGTCGGAACAGCTCGATGGTGGCCTTATCCGCGCGGACCAGAAGATTCTCTACCCCATCAGAGATAATATTCCGGTCATGCTTATCGAGGAGGGAAGTCCTCTCGA
>JBQTHY010000203.1:0-2018 GCA_052389395.1 Nitrospiraceae bacterium
TACCATGGCAGCACCTCCGGCTTGTGGGTGAAGACGGCGCGGCTACGCCGTGGACGGGTGTTGGTTGCATAACCCATCCTACTCACAAGCCGAAGGTGTTTTAAGAACTTATTTTGGACAAGTGTGACTCCCGACCCTTTGTTTTTCGCGTGGGACTGCTGGGGCTGTAGGGATTCCCGGCGCCGAGGGGATTGTTCAGTGAGTCAGGCGAGAGTGGAAAGCCGAAATTGGTCTATCTCGTTTATTTGGTCTATTTGGTCTGTCTGGTCAGTGGCGGGAAAAGCGAGATGGGCGAGGCTGGCGGGACCCGGGGCTGACTAACCAAATCAGGAAACCAACCAGGAAAACCAAAGAAACCAGAAAGACCAGATAGACCGAAGAGACCAGAGAGACCAGATGAACCAGACAGACGAGACAGACCAGAGAGACGAGCGGGATTCGCGCTCAGCTCGCCGAGATCTTCCGCTCAGCCTATTACCCATCCGAGGAACAGCGCAACCGAGTCGATAACGGTTCCCGACACCTTTAGTGCCCTCAGAACGCCGTGACCCTCAGACATACTTCTGGTATCCTGACCCTGCAGGCCTTCATTCCGCCAAGAGGACAGCCAGGGGCTACGTCGTGCGCAAAAAAATCACGATCATCGGAGCGGGCAACGTCGGCGCCACCACAGCCTTATGGGCTGCCCTCAAAGAATTGGGCGATATCGTCCTGTTCAACCGAACCAAGGGGCTGGCCGAAGGCAGAGCGTTGGACTTGAAGGAGGCCTCCCCCCTCGAAGGCTTTGATCTGGAGATTGTCGGCACCGATCGGTTCGAGGCCACCAGAAATTCCGATGTTGTGATCGTCACCGCCGGGTTGCCTCGTCAGCCGGGCATGTACCGCGAGGAGCTGTTGGACAAAAATGCCTTGATCGTCGGAGACCTCTGCACCCAGATCGCGAAGTACTCCCCGCAAGCAGTTCTGATCGTGGTCACGAACCCTGTGGACGCCATGGTGCATGTCGCAGCGAAAGCGACTGACTTCCCAAAGCATCGGATTGTGGGGATGGCGGGCATTCTCGACTCCACCCGCTTCCGCACCTTTATCGCCCTAGAACTGGGCGTTTCGGTCGAGGATATCAATGCGCTCGTCCTGGGCGGACACGGTGACTTCATGGTCCCGCTTCCACGTCATGCGTCGGTCAGCGGGATTCCGATCACTGACCTGTTGTCGGAGGCTCGCATCCATGCCCTGATCGAGCGTACCCGACATGGAGGAGCGGAAATCCTATCGCTGCAAAAGGTGAGTTCGGCGTTTTATGCGCCGGCGGCGGCCATTGAGCAGATGGTCGAAGCGATCGTGAGGGACAAGAAGCGAGTGTTGCCCTGTGTGGCGTATCTTCAAGGCGAGTATGGCATCCACGGAATTTTCATGGGAGTCCCAGTCCTGCTGGGAGCCAAAGGGGTGGAACAGGTGCTGGAACTGAAACTGAATGCGGCTGAGCTTGAGGCGCTTCGAAAATCGGCCGACGCCGTGAGAAAGCTGGTCGCCCAGCTCTCACTCTAGCCAACCCACATGGTGAGCCTCTGAAACGCGGAACAACTAGCACCCTCAGCCGACTCCCCGCCTGGAGATCAGCGCAAGCGGGGCAGAACCGCGACTTCACAATTGACCTTCGCCCACTGAGCCCTGTATGATTTTGTCATACAGGAGGTACCTGATGAAGCGCGCGCGCGTGCCGGTCACCGTCTCACTCCCATCCAATCTGGCTGCAAACTTCGAAAAGCTGGCCAAGGCGGAATCGAAAAACAAAAGCCAGCTCTTCCGGGAGATGCTCACCGTCTACGAGCGGCGGCGGCGGGAAGAACGCTTCCTTGAGCTCCAACGGTACGGAGCGAAGAAAGCCCGGAAGAAAGGCGTCCTGACAGAAGCCGACGTGGAAAAGTTGGTGTTTCAAGGCCGCTGATCGTGCGCGTCGTCTTTGACACCAATATCTACATCTCAGCCTTCGCCATTCCAGGAGGGAACGCCGAGGA
>JBQTHY010000204.1:0-1945 GCA_052389395.1 Nitrospiraceae bacterium
GCAAGACACACATGCCGACCCCGAGCAAGTTCCGCTGGGTCACAAACGTAAATGAGCTCAACAACGCCAAGAACCATTACGACATGTTCAGAAACGTCGACCCCAATATCGAGTGTCTGATCACACAGGACATCGAGATGACCTCAGACGTCAATCACAACGATATTGCCTTTGCCTGCAACTCCTGGATGGAATTCACCTATCCGGAAATGACGATAACGGTGTCCAATCCCTGGGTGCAGATTTGGAAGGGCGGCATCCGGCCGTTGTACGACACCCGCAACGACCTCGACACCTTCGCAGGGGTGGCGGCAAAGTTGTCGGACATGACCGGCGACAAGCGCATGAAGGACTATTTCGCGATGGTCTATGCCAACCGCGTCGACGTCTATGCGCAACGGCTACTGGATGCCTCCAGCACCTTCTACGGCTATTCAGCAGATGTCATGCTGAAGTCGGAAAAAGGCTGGATGGTGATGGTCCGAACCTATCCCAGGCATCCCTTCTGGGAAGAGACCAACGAGTCCAAGCCCATGTGGACCCGGAGCGGCCGGTATGAGAACTATCGTATTGAGCCGGAGGCCATCGAGTACGGAGAAAACTTCATCTCGCATCGTGAGGGACCGGAAGCGACACCGTACCTGCCAAACGCCATCTTCACGACGAACCCCTACGTTCGTCCGGATGACTATGGGATTCCCATCACGGCGCAGCACCACGATGACAAGACAGTCCGGAACATCAAGCTGTCATGGCACGAGATCAAGCGGCACTCGAACCCGTTGTGGGAAAAAGGGTACCAGTTCTACTGCGTGACGCCCAAGACCCGTCACCGGGTGCACAGCCAATGGTCGGTGAACGACTGGGTGCAGATTTACGAGTCGAACTTCGGCGATCCATACCGCATGGACAAACGGACGCCGGGGGTGGGCGAGCACCAGTTGCACATCAACCCCCAGGCAGCGAAAGACCGCGGCATCAATGACGGCGACTATGTCTATGTCGATGGGAATCCGGTGGACCGGCCTTATCGCGGGTGGAAGCCGAGTGATCCCTATTATAAAGTTGCGCGGTTGATGATCCGGGCGAAGTACAACCCTGCCTATCCGTACCATGTGACGATGGCGAAGCATGCCCCATACGTGGCCACGGCGAAGTCGGTCAAGGGGCACGAGACCAGACCAGATGGTCGCGCGATTGCCATCGATACCGGCTATCAGTCGAACTTCCGCTATGGGGCCCAGCAGTCGTTCACGCGGAACTGGTTGATGCCAATGCACCAGACCGACTCGCTCCCGGGCAAGCACGCGATTGCCTGGAAATTCAAGTGGGGCTACCAGGTCGACCACCACGCGATCAACACGGTGCCGAAAGAATGTCTCATCCGCATCACCAAGGCGGAAGACGGGGGCATCGGGGCACGAGGTCCGTGGGAGCCGGTCCGGACAGGCTTCACGCCGGGTCAGGAGAATGAGTTCATGATCAAGTGGCTCAAGGGTGAACATATTAAGATCAAAGTCTAACAACCCGTGAGGGGTTAGGCGTTAGGGGTGAGGGGTGTGAAGCCGACTTCAGATCCTTTGCCTCACGCTTCACGCCTCACGCCGTACGGAGGAAGACATGCCTGAGGTCTATAACTGGCAACTGGGTCGGAAGATGCTCTATCCCTACGAGGAACGACACCCGAAGTGGCAGTTCACGTTTGTGTTCAACATCAATCGGTGCTTGGCCTGTCAGACCTGTTCCATGGCCGACAAGTCCACTTGGCTTTTTTCGAAGGGGCAGGAATACATGTGGTGGAACAACGTGGAAACCAAGCCATACGGCGGCTATCCACAGTTCTACGACGTGAAGATCACCCAGCTCATCGAGCAGGTGAACCCAGGCGGCCAGGTGTGGAACGTCCGCGTCGGACGCAAGCATCATGCGCCGTACGGGGTGTTCG
>JBQTHY010000205.1:0-5988 GCA_052389395.1 Nitrospiraceae bacterium
GCCATGCGTCGCAACGCGGCCAAGGACCGTTCCGCCCGGAATTCCTGGACAAACCCCAGGATGCCGTTCAGCAGCACGATGGCCAGAATCGCAGCTGCATCGAGCCAATCTTCCAACAAGCCCGAGACGACCGCAGCTCCCATCAGCACCCACACGATGACGCTGGTGAACTGTGAAAGGAACAATGCGAGCAAGGAAGGAGGCGGGCTCTCGGGTAATTCGTTGGGGCCTTCGCTGTTCAGACGACGGCGGGCCTCCTCGGCAGCAAGTCCTCGCTCCGAATCAACCTCCACTCGTCGAGCCAGGTCTTCCGTGGAAAGCCGCCAGATCTCGGCGCTCTGCCGCACTTCTCCGTGAAGCATGATCAATGGGGCACTCATTGAAACAACAACCAGAGTCCGAGGCAGTAGCCGAGGATGATGGCCAAGCTGTCCGGTTCGATCAGCATGTACCGTTTTTCGACTCGGTAGATGATCCCCATCAACGCCACGCTCATGAGGAGAATGCTCCACAAGGCGGTCAACGCGTGGGTATCAGACACGACATTGAACAACGGTCCGCTGCGATAGGCCACGTCTACGAAAAAGAACGCCGCCATGTTGAACGCGTTGCTCCCGAAGAGATTACCGACCGCCAGATCGAAAGCGCCAAGCCGGACAGCGGCAAACGTGGTCACGAGCTCCGGAAGCGACGTCGTAATCGCCACGAGCGACGTGCCGATGAACGTAGCAGTCACACCGGTCTGTTCTGCGATCGTGTTGGCCGAACCGGCTAGAAACGGCGCCGCAATCAGAAGAGAGAGGGCGGCGACTGCGAACCCGATTGACGCCCGCCGCAAGCCTTCGCGCTTGCTCGGTTGCTCGTGTTCCTCAACAGCTTGTCCCTCCGCCACTTTTTCCTGTTCCCGTTGACGCCGCTTGATGCTTTCCTGCCTGAAGATGACCCGCATACCAAAGATGTAGAAGAGCAACAACAGCATGCTGCCAAATCCGATCCCTGCATGCTTCACGTCCATTCCGTAGAGAATGAAGAAGGCCGCGAGCCCGGTCAGAAACATCGCCAACCCGGCGCTCAGCGCATGTTCGAAGGCCGCCTGTTGCCAGAGGCGCTTTTGCCGGTGCATGAGATCGATAATCCCCAGAATAACCATGTTCGCCATGTTGCTGCCAAACAGATCGCCCGCCGCAACGTCCGGCGCATCGATCAGCGCAGCGCTGACATCGGTGAAGATCTCTGGCAATGACGTCGCCCCCGCCATCAACACGACACCGATCCAGAGCCCGCCTAGACCGGTCAGCTCGGCAATGCGATCGCCGTACCGCGCTAACATCGTCCCCGCATAGACGATCACTGCCGCGCTCGCCAAGAAGACCGCCCAGGCCGTTAACATGGCGTCTACCTTCCCCTCCCCTGAGCCGTCTCATGCGTTTCAATGCCTGTCATATCCTGAGGGCTCGTCGGGCAAGGCGTTTCTCAGGTTTGTTGGCTCATCGGCATCCTCCGGAGCACGCGCAAGGTTTCTATTTCATTTGTTTCCGATCGTCAACGTTAATCGCCCTTGACCTCGCTTGGTGCTGGCTTCAAGCTCGCCAGGCAACAAGGCAAGACCTAACGATTTTTATCGCCCTCCCCTCTTGGCTTTTGATTTCGCTTTCGGCTCCGGCCCCTGCCAAGACACGCGCGCCAGCATGTCGCGATGCGCCCAGTGGTAGGTCGCCTTCCCTTTGTACGCCCGTTCCAACTCCCGTCCGATGCGTTGGGCCAAGCGATCGTTCGTCGTCTGGACTTCCAAGTCCTTCCGTCGCCGGACGATCTTCATCACACGTTCAAGCGGATTGACCGAAAGAGCGCGCGCTTCCACGTTGCCGATGAGTCCTCTGATTTCCGCTTCATGCTCCTGGAGATCGGACCATTTCAAGGTGACGATCCCTTCCGGATAGTCGTCTCGAATCTTTTGACAGGCTGGGCAGACGAGCTCCTGTGTACGTGGAGATGCCGCGAGCCTTCTGGCCTCCGCTCCATCGAAGAACCAGCGTTTGTTCGCATAAATAGCCAGGCATGTCCTACAGATCGCCGGCCCCTTGGGGGACCGGAGCATCGCATAGGGATCTTGCCTGGGATGTTCCTTTTCCTTGTACGATGTCGTGTATCGCTTCCCCCGTCTCGTGCTCATGCGCGACCTCTCCATCTTGTTAGTTCCAAATTCCCGATGGGTCATGGTGTGACCAAGAACCGTCACTCCCACACCCGCCTCTATTTCAATTCCCTGACCATATCGATCGCCCCGCAGGGACATTCCTCAGCACAAAGGCCGCAGCCTTTGCAGAAGTCGTAGTTGATCGCGAACCGATTGCCCGCTCCCAGCTTGATCACGGCGTTGTCCGGACAGACGGCATAGCAGTTGTCACATTCGAAGCAGTTGCCGCAGGACAAGCACCGGCGCGCCTCCAGCAATGCCGTGTCGGCATCCAGTCCTCCAACCATTTCCTCGAAGGTTGCGCGCCGCCTCGCGAGCGCCAAGATCGGCTGCTTGGACTGTTCCGCATCGGTGTAGTACCAGGTGTTCAACCGGTCGAAGGCAGCCGGTGGATGCGCTGGAGGCTTCACATACTGGGTTCCCCGCAAATAGGCATCGATATGGCGGGCAGCTTGTTTCCCATGACCGGTCGCCATGCTCACCGACTGCTCGCCGGGAACCATGTCGCCGCCGGCAAACAGGCCGGGATGGCCGGTCATCATCCGTTCGTCGACTTCGATGGTGCCATCATCCGACACGCGAATCCCTGTTACGTTCCGCAGGAAAGCGGTATCGGCCTTCTGTCCAAGTGCTAGAACCACCGTGTCTGCTTCGATCGTTTCGAATCGGCCGGTCGGCTTCGGCTTGCCCCGTTCGTCCAGTTCCATCACTTCAAGCGTCAGCTTCGAGTCAACAGCCCTTGCAATGCTGCGCAGCCACTGGAATTGCACGCCCTCCTCACAGGCTTCGGCGACTTCGTCTTTAAACGAAGGGGCGTGGCCTTGGTCCCGGCGATAAATGATCACCGGTTCCTCCCCCAACCGCTCGGCTGTGCGTGCCACGTCAATCGCGGTATTGCCGCCTCCGTAGACAGCCACTCGGCGCCCCAGTTTGATCGGGGAATCTCCTCCCATGCTGCGCAGAAATGTCGCGGCGTCAAGGAGCCGTTTAGCATCGAACCCTGGAATGTCGATGCGGCGGGCAAGATGGGCGCCGACCGCCAGGAACGTCGCCTGGAACCGGTCTTCCTTGATCGCCGCATCGAGATCGTCAACCCTACTGTTCAGCCGGATCATGACGCCCATGGTTTCGAGTCGCGCCACCTCCGCATCGACAGTCTCACGCGGTAGACGGTAGGCTGGAATGCCATATCGCATCATGCCGCCGACCTTGGCCGCTGCTTCATAGATCGTGACCGAATGGCCCATCCTGGCCAGATGATAGGCGGCTGAAAGCCCGCTGGGCCCTGCGCCCACGATCAGGACCTTCTTCCCGGTCGGAGGGGCGCATCTCACCTGCCATCTTTCCTTGATCGCCAGATCGCCCAGAAAGTGCTCCACCGAGTGTATGCTCACGGCCTCGTCCAACCGGCCGCGATTGCATGAACTCTCACAGGGGTGGTAACAGACGCGGCCGTGAATCGCAGGCATCGGATTGTCCTCCATGAGCCGCCGCCAGGCTTCTTCATAGGCTCCCTCCTCCGCCTGGTAGAGCCAAGCCTGAATGTTCTCCCCGGCAGGGCATGCATGGTTGCAGGGCGGCAACCGATCGACATAGACCGGTTTCATCGTGCGCCAGTTCCCTGTGTGGTTGGCCAGGCTGCTGTTCGGATCCAGCGTGATGGCGAAGGGTTTGCGATTCATACAGACTTCCTTACCCGAGCAATCTATAGAGCGAAATATTTGCGTCGGCAATCGCTTGTATCGCGGTGATCGCCTCCCTATTCCTGCGCGGTTCGAACAGATGTTTGAATCGGGTTTGGAGTTCGAGATAGCGTTCCACTGGGACCTTATGGCGAATCAGCGTCCGGTCGACCAAGCTCCCCGATCGCGCTTCAAACAACGGGAACAAGCCTGATTCCACCGCCATTCTGGCTACCTTAATAGTATGCGCCGGATCGGACCCCCAGCCGAGCGGGCACGGCACGTGGATGTGGATATAGCGCGCGCCCCGCATACCCATCGCGGTCGTCACCTTCGCTTCCAGATCATGAAGGTCCGCGACAGAAGCCGTGGCCACATAAGGAATGCCGTGCGCCATTGCAATGCGGGGCAAATTCTTTCCCGTGCCGAGCTGGTTGCCCGGAGCTTCACCGACCGCCTGTGTCGTGTTCGTCCGGGCGAAGGGAGGCGTCGCACCCGATCGTTGAATGCCTGTGTTCATGTATGCTTCGTTGTCGTAGCAGAGGTAGAGCACGTCGTCGTTCCGTTCGAACATACCGGACAGGCAACCGACCCGATGTCCACTGTCGCCCCGTCGCCTCCCTGGGCGACGACTTTCACATCCTCGCGTCCTTTCGCACGCAACGCCGCCGCCACCCCGCTTGCGACCGCTGGCGCATTGCCGAACAATGAATGCATCCAGGGAATCTGCCACGAGCTTTCCGGATAGGGACTGGAAAAGACTTCAAGACAACCCGTGGCGTTGACCGCGATCAACCGGTTCTGCGAGGCGCGCATCGCGGCATCGACCGCATAGCGTGCACCCAACGCCTCTCCGCATCCTTGACAGGCGCGATGGCCTGAGTTTAGGGAATTCGTGCGATCCATTCTGGATTGAACGGTGCGGGCCGCCACGTCGAGCAAACGATTCCCCGCCGTGTAGGTTCCGGTCTGATAGAACTTGAGTCGTTGAATCGACATCGATCGTTCCTCTCGTCTAGACGACCTTCGTTCCGATGGCATTCACGGCACGAAGCAGTTGCTCCGCGACCGGCCCTGCTCGTCGTTGCTCACGCCTGCGGGCAAGTTCCTCGTTGACCGCCGTCATATTCAGGTCCAGGAAGTGGGGCTCGCTCAATCGCTCGGCTCTGGCATCACGAACCATTTGCTTCAGCGATGCGGTTGAGATGGAACGACCTCCCAACCCAGCGATAACGGTGTGAACCGGAACGTGTGTGCCTTGGAGAGCCATTTGGACGTCGGCGGATACGATCCCTCCCACCCCCACGGCCAGATCTTTTTCGACGACGATGATCCGTGCGACCCCTTCCAACTCAGCACGCAGTTGCACGGTGGGGAACGGCCGGTAGCATCCGATTTTCACACAGCCGGCTGCGATCCCTTCGCCACGCAGTTCGTCGACGGCATCCTTGATTGTGCCTATCACGGACCCGAGCGCAATCACGGCGATATCGGCACCCTCCATGCGATAGGCTGTGCAGAGGCCTCCGGAAGCGCGGTGAAACAGTCGCTCGAATGAGCCTGCCACTTCCGGCACGAGCCTCAGCGCGCCAAGATGTTGTAGATGCGAGAGATACTTCACTTCGGTAAAGGCTTCGGGCCCCACCATTGCCCCGATGGAAATTGGACCGCTCGGGTCCAGCACCTGGACCTGGGAGAAAGGAGGAAGAAATTCATCGACCAGAGCCTGCTCGGGAAGATCCACCGCCTCGTAGGCATGCGTCAGAATGTATCCATCCATGCAGACCATCACCGGGCAGCTCAGTTCCTCCGCAAGCCGGAAGGCTTGGATGTGGAGATCCGCGGCGTCCTGATTTGTTTCCGCGTAGAGTTGAATCCACCCCGCATCGCGCAAGGCCATGCTATCGGAATGGTCGTTCCAAATGTTGATCGGCGCTCCGACCGCGCGGTTCGCGATCGTCATGACAATCGGCAGTCCGAGCCCGGCCGCGTTATAAACCGCCTAAGCCATAAACAGGAGACCATGGCTGGTCGTGGCGCTGAAGGTCCGGGCTGCGGCCGCCGCGGCTCCGATCAAGACACTGCGCGCCCCGAATTCTGATGCCTCGT
>JBQTHY010000206.1:0-6489 GCA_052389395.1 Nitrospiraceae bacterium
GTGGAGGCAATGCCAGAGTAAAAACATTCAGACGATAAAAGAGATCGGCGCGGAAGGCACCGTCTTTTACAGCAGATGGCAAGTCGCTATTGGTGGCGGCTATCACCCGAACATCAACACGAACAGGCCGTTTCCCGCCCAGACGGTCAACCATTCCGTCTTGCAAAACTCGCAGCAGCTTGGCCTGTGTCTCTAAAGGCATTTCCCCGATTTCATCCAAGAAGATGCTTCCGCCATGAGCCAGCTCAAATCGGCCCTCACGGGCGCGGTCTGCTCCAGTGAAGGCACCTCGTTCATGGCCAAACAATTCGCTTTCGACCAACCCCGCGGGAAAGGCGGCGCAATTGACCCGGACCATTGGTTTCTGGTGCCGCGGGCTCCAATCATGGATTGCTTGAGCAATGAGTTCCTTACCAGTCCCTGTTTCACCCGTAATGAGCACGGTCGTCGGAGTGGGCGCCACCTCGCGTGCCAGGGCTAACACATTTTGAAAGGCAAGACTCTTCCCTACCAATGAGCCTATGTTCTTCTTGAGCCTCAGCTCTTCGGTGAGGTAAATGTTTTCCTTGGCCAGTTGGTCTCGCAGTCGATCGATCTGTTCATACGCTTGGACATGATCTATCGCATAGGCAATCTGCATCGCCACTTGTGTCAGAAACTCGAGATCCCGTGGATCGGGAGTTCCCGACTCGATACTCCCAATATTGAGAATACCGAGACACCGATCCCTCACGAGAAGAGGCAGATTGATCATTCGTCCGAGGCCTTCCTGAACGTACCACTTGTCCTCAAGGAAGACTTGATCCCGCCTCAGGTCAGGACGGATGTGGGCAATTTTATGCTCGTAAGCCCAACCCATACCGCTGCCAATACGTGGAACTACCATATTGCGGTGGAGCACCACCTGCGCCATCGTCGTGGCTACGACATAAAACTTGAACCCGTCGGCCTGACGATCGTACAGGGTGACAGTCGCCCGTGCCCAAGGAATTACCTTAGTGATCTCCGCTGTAATCGCTTCCCATAGGCTGTGCATATCACGCTGCGAATTAAGCACCACAGCGACAGCCAAGAGGGCGCGATAGTTTATCTCAATCCGGTCCATAGGCTTGTCAACACTCCCTAATGTTGCAAATTGAATCACAGTGCCTGCGCTCATGTCTATGACGTGATCTCAGAAATCTGATTCATCCATCCACCACTAGGCATGAAGGAGCATCACTAAGGAGGACCAGAGGGTGAGGAAGAAATCGCTCGGGGTCTCAAATTCTGCCTTCCGGGTGCCGATTCCATCGAGGATCCCGGCGTTCTTCGATTGATACGATGTTCCGTTCTAACCTCGCAGTTCATCGACGTGATCCGGTAGGGAATGCAGCATGGAGCGGAAATGCATAAGGCAGTCTCTTTTGCTCAGCGGGACCCGGACGGTAAGCCTAAATAAGTCAAGCAGCTAGTGCCTGTCACGAATCTTCATGAGTAATGTGGCTTAATGGACGGGCTTGGTGCAGCTTTCTCCCTTCTCCGGTGTCTCGCGTCTCAGTTGCCGGAAGAACTCCTGCAAGAGCGCGTGGCTCTCCTGTTCAAGTATCCCCCCCACGACTTCTACCCGATGGTTGAGCCGGCGCTCGGCTGGGATGTCAAAGATCGACCCACAGGCGCCCGCCTTGGGGTCCCATGCGCCGAACACGAGTCGTGTGATCCGGGATTGCACAATGGCCCCGGTGCACATGGGACAGGGTTCCAGCGTCACGTAGAGCGTGGTCTCGGTGAGCCGCCAGGTTTGTAACCGCTCCGCCGCCTTCCGGATAACAATCATCTCCGCGTGAGCCGTCGGATCCTGGGAAACCTCTCGGCGATTGTGAGCGGCCGCGAGCACTTCATCTTTGTACACGAGAACCGCGCCGATCGGAATTTCTCCAATCGCCGGTGCCAGCGCCGCCTGCCGCAGTGCCAGCTGCATGTAGTGGTAGTCTCGATTTTGCGGCTGCATTTGATGCACGAGTCAGTGAGTGCTAGGAGTCTGTCCGAGTCATGCCACTCTACTGCGGCCAACAATCTGCAGGCATCTGCGTTGTTCTCGGCCCGAAAAAATCCTCACTGTATTCCAGCGAATACGCCTCCGGTTTCTTCCAGCCTGCGGCCTCGCATCTGCCCGCATCTCCTTGGCCTCGCAACGAAGGATGACTCGGACGGACTCCTAGTGTTCGACGCACAGCATGCTAGCACAAGGGGAGAGACCGGAGACAGTGCAGGTTACGAATCTCAGTACTGAAATGGCGGCTATGAGTGGCTGACGAGGTAGAGAGGACCAGTTGGTTGGGGACGGCCCCCAGGAGGTTCGAGGCTGACAGCGAATTTCTTCGCGCCCATGAAGTTAGGTAAGGACTTGACGAGCAGGTTGGCGGTTTCTCCGCTGTCCAGATGAAACAGCCCGACGCTGATGGGCTTCTCGTGAATCGCCCAGAGCTGATAGGTCGTGCCGTTCGGACTTTCTGGCAGATTCACAGAGTAGAGCCAAACTTTCTGCGATCGTGCATCGTAGAAAAGCATCCCGGCTGCCTGTTTGGCCATATCGGTTCCCGCCATTGCGATCGCCTTCACGTCCGGAGTGCGCAGCATGACTGCCAATTCGTCCTGTGGCGTGCGTGGTCTTTGGCCGCCCCGCTGCGCGAGCTGAATCTTCAAGTCTTCCAGTTCGGCTTCTCGATGAATCAACTGATCTTTCAGTTCCGCCACGTCCGAGGTACTGCGCTGAAGCACTTCTTGCATCTGGGCCAGTGATGTCTCACGTTCTCTGAGCTGCTGCTGCAGGGCTGCCAGCTTGGAACTGGTGGCATCGGCCTGAGATTGCAGTTGAGCCAGCTTCATCGCGTCCTCCGTGATTCTCGTATAGGAATTCCAGGCTAGATAGCCACCGATGGCAAGGACGGCTATTGTGACGAGTCCTACGACCAATCCGAAAGACCCAGCGCGGGTGGAAGACTCCGGTGGGAAGAGGTGATTCATCCATTCGCCCGGTTCGAGACTCGGCGTTGCGGGTTGTTGAGTCGCTGGCTCTGCCGCCATAGGGGCTGGCGTTCGCGCCGCCATAATCTTTGCCTTCAAAGCACGCGGGGGGGGCGACATGTTGAGCCCAAAGGGAAGGACGACAGCCACGGATTGATATTCCTTGAGGGCGGTGTGGCATGATACGCAACCTGAGAGAAGATGGGCCTCCATCGCTTGCCGCTCGGCTCGTTCCAGCGCTCCGACGGCATAGAGCGGTACGGCGTCTTCCAATTCTTCATGTGTCATAAGCGGTCACCCTTTTCCCAATAATGACGTAACGCTTCCCGCAGTTTGGACATACCGAGCTTGATGCGCGTCTTCACAGTACCCAACGGCTGATTAAGCTGTGCCGCGATTTCCATATGGGTCAATCCTTCGTAATAGGCCAAGTCAATCGCCTGCTGCTGGGCCTGCGGCAACCTCGCTAACGCTTCGCTGACCAGGCGGCGTAACTCTTGATCCGCTAGTGCTTCAAAGGGCCCGGGATGTCCGTCCGCGACTTGGCCTGTCGAATGGCCATCGAGCGAGTCGCTGACGTGGCGATTAGCGCGTGAGCCACGAGCACGCAATCGGTCGATGGCGCGACTGCGAGTGAGCGTAATGAGCCACCCGATCGGCGTCCCGCGACCTACGTCATACCGACTCACCTTTCTCCAGACTTCGAGATAGACCTCCTGGAGGAGTTCCGCTGCTTCCTCGCGACTGCCAAGGATGTGTAGCGCCATGCTGTACAAGAGCGTGCTTGATTGGTCATAGAGCTGACGAAACGCTTGGAGGTCTCCCTTGGCCACACGGGCCAACAACTTTGGATCGATCGTTGATGCGGCGTGTTGTGAAGGTGCGTCCATACAATTCGACGTGATGCCTACAGGTCGACGTGATGCCTACAGGCTGATAAGACCCAACAATGCGTCACAACTATAGCACCCTACGGACTGAACGGGCAAAAGGATGTGTGTTTAACTCCGCATGGAAAAAGGGGAAAATCATCATGTCCGGCTCGTTCGACAGAGGGAGGGGGCGAATGGTGCAATGAACTCGCCCGCAGGAGCAAGTCAAGGGGGAGTGTCTCGACAGGAAGGATTAGACATGAGCAGCTGCATGTCAATTATAGGGAGTTGCAGGGGGTTAGGCATCCGACTTTGAGAAGTACGGTGCAAGCAATGCAGCGGCTTCTGTGGCGCCTGTTATCGGAGGAGGCGGGGCTAGAGGGAGAGGCATTGCAAGAGTTTGTCGTAACGCCGGTTCCCATCTGCCTTGGGTGAAGTCATCCCGCGAGAGCTCGATCCCCCGTCCATACCGATGGAGGTAGTCTACTAACGGTTGCTCGTCCGCGAAGTTATACCGACGTACATAGACGAGGGGTGTTTGCAACGCCACCGCTTCGACCAGGGTGCCGTAGCCCGGCTTCGTCATGATGACATCGACGGAAGCCAGCAAGGTCCTAAATGAAATGGGCAGGGATGTGGTAGAGATAAATCGAGTGCTCTCAGGAGGAGTCGGACCATCGAAGAGGAAACGATAGCTGGTGAGGGACTCCAGATCGGCAAAAGGGAGTGAGGTCAGCGGAACGCCCCCGAATCCGACAAGCACGGTCCGTTCTCCATGGGTAAGATCCAGGAGCCTGCTGATCTGGTCCCCTGCCGGAGAGGCCGGTTCGGCGATCGGTCCAATATCGATGGTGTGTTTAAAGATCTCCAGCTTGGGTGACGGGGTCATTCGAAGGGCGAGGTCGGCCTGGCCGTAGGCCTGTCGAATTGAGTGAATGAGCGTCTGGCTGTCGATCTGCCCTGCAGCCAGGTGGTCGGAAAGAATAAGATCCCAGGTAAAGCTCACGAGGGCCACGGTGGGAATGGCCGCCTCAACTCCGGCTGCCACAGCTAAATAAGGTGTGTCGGCTAGTATCACGTCAGGACGGGCAGCCTGCATCGCTTCGACCTCAGTCTGAATCCGGTCGGCCCACGTTGCGTGGAACCGTTTGTGCTCAAGCCAGGTCGCCTCCACGTCGATTGTCAGAGGTCCATTCTGAATGCAGCCGACGTCTTGTTGTATGGCGCTCACTTCCCAGGGAATCACGAGACGATCTTTGAAGAACGAGGCCGGGACGGTGGTTCGGAGGAGCACGCGTAAGTCAGGAACCAGCCGGCTTAATGCATTGAGCACCGGGACGACTTGCGCTGCGTGGCCGAACCCATGTGCTGAGATCGCAGCCCAGATCAGGGGCATGGTGAGGAGAAGGTAAAAGTTAAAACTAAAAAGTTTAAGGGGAGAGAATTGCGGCGAAAAAGTATGGGGGAGGACACTTGTTCCTTTGACCTTTTAACTTTTTACTTTGTTCAGCTAGCAGAGTGGTCCGATTCCATCGGAGCGATGTTGTAGGTGAGCTCGAGGTCGAACTCTTCGACCAATTCGTTGAATGCACCGGCACCCATATCGGACCGGACTTCAGCCATCACTAAATCGATCGCAGGAGCGGCATGTTGCCCAAACTGGGTAACGGCTGATTCAATGCGCTTTCTGGCATCGTCAAGGTTCATGAGGCACCCCTCTAGCGTTAGGAAAGTCACTATAGCATTGAAGGGGTTGGATCGGCCAGATGGAGGTTGAGGTTAAAGAGCAGCAGGACAGTGTGATAGTGCCGGTACAGTCGTGACGGGATGATGGGAACCGCACAGGAAGTGACGCTGTCCGGGGAGAATCAACAGCAGGTGATCGGCCCGCTAGGCCGAATGTTTCAACTTGGCGAGATGAGCTGAATCGGTCTGCAACTCCGGCAGCTTGTATCGCAGATCGAGCGATACCACTCGGTCGAGGCACCGGCGAGCTGAAACCAGGTCCTGACGCGACTCATAGACCGCGGCGAGAATGCGGAGCACGGCAGCCTCAGCCGGTTCGTTACCAAGCTTGATGTAATGTTCCGAGGCATTGTTCAGGCAGCGCTCGGCTCTGGTCAGATCGCCCTGGTCGAGGAAGCATTTGCCGAGCTGGCTGTAGGTCACGGCCAGGCCTTCTTCGTTGCCAACAATCCGATGGTAGTCAAGGGCCTGCTTAAACGATGTTACCGCCTGCTCCCATTGGCCGTCGCGCGCTTCTTGCAGCGCGAGATTATTGTAGAGAATACCGAGGGCGCGGTCGTCCTTCAACACGCGCAGGAGATCCAGCGCTTCGAGGTAGTAGGGGCGGGCTTTTTCTGGACGGCCGGCGCCGATGTGGAGATTACCGAGGTTGACCAGCGTGTGGGCGATGGCGTGGCGATCGCGCTCTACCCGTTGAATGTCGAGGACTTCACGATAGCACTGTTCCGCGCGGTCGAAATCGTCCATGAGCGCGCAGGCGTTGCCGAGATTCCCCAGGGAGTCCGAAAGTTCACGCTGGTTGTCGGCGGCGCGGTCATCGGCCACCGCGGCTTCCCAGGCGGCACGGGCCTGGACGAGATCGCCA
>JBQTHY010000207.1:0-4730 GCA_052389395.1 Nitrospiraceae bacterium
GCCGGCGTCACGATGGAGAATGACCTCCGGTTGCGACACTTGCAGTTCATAGCCTTCGCGCCGCATTTGTTCAATCAGCACGCCAAGGTGAAGTTCTCCGCGGCCTGCAACGAGGAAACGATCGGCACTCTCCGTTTCATTGACGCGTAGAGACACGTTGGTCTCGAGTTCCTTGAAGAGGCGTTCGCGCAAGTGACGCGAAGTCAGGAACCTTCCTTCCCGTCCGGCAAAGGGACTGTTGTTTACGGAGAAGGTCATCTGGACGGTCGGCTCATCGATCGTCACGCGTGGAAGGGCGACAGGACGCTCAGCATCCGCGATGGTGTCGCCGATGCTGACCTCATCAAGCCCCGCGACTGCGACGATCTCTCCCGCCTCGGCCCGTTCCGTATCAGTCCGTTCAAGGCCCGAATAGACTGCCAGATCGGACACCTTGCAGGGAATCCGCGCGCCGTTCTTGCCGAGCACCATGACATTCTGCCGCCGGGCAATCGATCCGGACTGAATCTTGCCGATCCCCATCTTGCCTTTGTAGGAATCTTGCACAAGTGCCAAAACCAGGATTTGGAGCGATGCCTCGGCGTTAATGGCTGGGGCGGGAATCATCTCAAGCACGGCGTCGAGCAGCGGTGCAATGTCGGTCCCGGGCTTATTCACGTCGAGCGTGGCGACCCCTTTAATTGCTGAGGTGTAAACGATCGGAAAGTCGAGTTGTTCGTCGGTGGCTCCCAGGTGGACGAACAGGTCGAATGTGCGGTTAACGACGTCGTCGATCACGGCGTCCGGCCGGTCGATCTTGTTGATGACGACGATGGCCTTGTGTCCGAGCGCCAAGGCCTTTCGCAGCACAAAGGTCGTTTGAGGCATCGGGCCTTCTTTGGCGTCAATCAAGAGCAGCACCCCATCCACCATCCTGAGCGTGCGCTCCACTTCACCACCGAAATCGGCGTGACCCGGTGTATCGACGAGGTTAATCTTCACGCTATTGTAGGTGACGCTGGCATTCTTCGCCCGGATCGTAATCCCGCGTTCACGCTCCTGGTCCATGGAGTCCAGGATGCGTTCACCCATCTCATCGATCTTGCGATGGACGTGGGTTTGACGGAGCATGGCATCGACCAACGTCGTTTTTCCGTGGTCAACGTGGGCAATGATGGCGATGTTCCGGATATCGTTCCGGCGGACTTGAGGGGCGCGTACTAGTGTCATGGTTTCTGTGCTTCTCTTGGCGAAAAAAAAGACGCCCCGACACTGAGGCGTCGATGGCAGTATACCTGAAGCGCCGGTCGCCATCAAGCACGCCATCATTCGATCAGATCACGTGTCGTTGACAGTGGATGCTTGAGTTTTCGGGGGACGCATTGTAAGGTACTTTCACCACCCTCGCAGACTCGACTTCCTCAGGAGTTGGATCCCGATGCCAGGCGATGAACGGTTCGTTGAGATTCAGGAACGGCCGCGCCGACGATTGCGGTGGTGGCAGATCGCACTGCTTGGTTTCTCGGCCTCCGCCATCATTGGGACCACGACAGTCGCCGGGGTGATTTGGCATTTTTCCCAAGACCTTCCGTCCCTCGATTTACTCCAGAACTATCAACCCAGCTTAGTCACAACTGTCTACTCAGACGATCGGCAACCTATCGGCCAGTTCTTCATCGAGCGCCGCATTCTGACCCCGCTCGCCGAAATTCCCAAGAGGCTCACCCAGGCGGTGATCGCGACGGAAGACGCGCGGTTTTTTGAGCATCCTGGGTTGGACTATGTCGGGATACTGCGGGCGGCTTGGACCAACATCCGGCATGGAGGCAGGAAGATCGAAGGGGCCAGCACCATCACGCAGCAATTGGCCAGGTCGCTCTTTCTCTCGTCGGAGCGCTCGTATGAGCGCAAGATCCGCGAATTAATCTTGGCCTACAAGATGGAAGTCATGTCTGGGAAAGAAAAGATTCTTGAAACCTATTTGAACCAGATCTATTTCGGGCAAGGCGCCTATGGAGTGGCCTCAGCAGCCCAATCGTACTTTGGGAAAGATCTCACCACCGTGACCCTTGCTGAATCGGCCTTCTTAGCCGGACTCCCGAAATCTCCCAACCGGTTCTCTCCCTTCACATCCTACGAACAGGCGAAGAAACGACAGGAGCATGTGCTCTCCCGTATGGAAGTGGCAGGGTTTATTACGGCAGCTGAACGCGAAACTGCTGTCGCCGAGGTACTCAACTTCCGTCGCCCTGGTAGCGAACACCTTGCGCCGTATTTCGTCGAATATATCCGCCAATTGCTGGTAGCGAAATACGGCGAGGCGATGGTCTACAAGGGCGGCCTGCAAGTCCACACGACGCTGAATTTGGCGATGCAGAAGGCGGCGGAGTCGGCGTTCTTGGCCGGTCTCCGCGAACTCGACAAGCGGGAAGGATGGCGAGGACCTCGGCGCAACGTTGATCTTGGAACGATCCAACCCTCAGAGCCTGTTTCGAAGGATCAGCCGCTCAAGCCCGGTGATATTGGCGAAGGGATCGTGTTGAAAGTCGCGAAGGATCATTATGTCGTTCGAGTGGGTTCGGTCACAGGGAATCTAGCTTTTGACGATATGGCCTGGGCGAAACGGGTACTCAAGGGACCTGACCCTGCCGTCGACTTCGTCGTGAATCCCAACCTCAAACAGCTCCTCAAACCTGGTGATGTCATTGAAGTCGGGGTGAAGAACATTGCCAAAGGGGAGGTGCAGTTCGCGCTCGAGCAGACACCGATCGTCGACGGAGGGCTGATCGCGATCGATCCTGCGCTGGGAGCCATCCGGGCGATGGTCGGAGGCTACGACTTTTCTCGAAGTGAGTACAACCGGGCTGTTCAAGCGCATCGGCAACCAGGGTCGGCGTTCAAACCCCTCATCTATGCGACAGCAATGAGCCAAGGATTGAGCCCTGCCACGCAGATTCTCGATGCGCCGGTGGTGTATGAACAGGAAGAAGACGACAAGATTTGGAAACCGGAGAACTACGGGCGAAAGTTTCATGGCATGGTCAGTCTACGGGACGCTCTGGCGCACTCGCATAATCTGGCGACGGTTCGGCTGCTCGACAAGGTCGGGGTCAAGAATGTCATCGAGCTATCGCGCACGGTTGGGTTGACGAGTCCGCTTCCGACCGATCTCTCATTGGCTTTGGGCTCCTCGTCAGTGGGCTTGATGGAACTGACATCGGTGTATGGGGTGTTCCTGAACAAAGGGAACCGGGTGGACCCCTTTGCCATCAAATTGGTGAAGGATAACACGGACATGGTGCTCGAGGTGGCCGAGCCAGAATCTCATGAGGTCATTGCCGCAGAAACGGCCTACCTGATCACCAATATGATGGAAGATGTGGTACAGAAGGGAACCGGCCAGGCCGCGAGAGTCCTCAACCGTCCGATTGCGGGCAAAACCGGGACGACCAACGACTACGTGAACGCGTGGTTTATCGGAGGGACCCCCAATCTGGTCGCCGGCGTGTATGTGGGTTTTGATGACCGCCGCTCGCTCGGTGAGAGGGAGACGGGAGCTCATGCCGCCTTGCCGATCTGGATAACATTTATGAGAGAGGCGCTGAACCAACTTCCTGTCGTGCCGTTCGAAATTCCCGATGGGGTCACATTTGTGAAAGTCGATTCGTCGACGGGACTACTGGAGTCGGAGCAAGAGGGTGAGGGCCAGAAGGGGACCGTGGAGCTCTTTGCCAAGGGTAGTGAGCCGACGCAGACGGCTCACCGTCGTCTCGATCCCATGGACTTTTACAAGCTCGATCAGATTCCTGAGGGGAATTCGGTCTTGGACGGCAGCTTGTAACCGAGCACAGCTAGGATTTCGAGTCCTGAAACTCTTCGTGCCACGCCATCTGAATTGATTCTAATATTTGTTCGTTTGATTTCTTCGGGTCGTCTCTGAATTCCGGCAGGGCGACGATCCATGCGTGCATATCGGTAAAACGAACGGTCAGCGGATCCGTCTCCGGGTGCTCCTCGACAAGCCGCATCGCGATATCTTCCGCGTCCTGCCATTTCAGATCCATTCTTTTCTCCTCGTCTCTCGTTGGTCGTCGTTCGTGAAGCGGAAGCAACCATAATGCTCAATGTTCAATGTTGAATTTTCAATTGAGCATTGAGAATCGAGCATCGAACATTCATCAAAATCACGAAATACGCATCAAGAGTCACGCTTCACGTCACTTCAGAAACTTTCTTCCCCTGCAAGTTTCGCCTGAGCGAGTCATCCAGCATCGCAACCGATAGAGGTTTTGCTGCTTCCTCAAGGTCGGCCATGCGCGCGCGGATTGCATGCGGGTCGTCGCCGTTCTTCGCGGCTTCTAGCGCCGACAGGGCCGCTCGAATACTCGCGGCGTCTTCTTGGGCGATAAGATGGCTCCCTTCTCCCAGTGAATTCTCAGTCGTCGTGATCAATGCGGCGGAATCTAACCTGGCCTCGATCAACCTACGAGCATTGACGTCTCCCGCCGCGAACTTGAATGACTCCTCGATCATCCGTGCCACGTCCGCATCCGACAATCCGTAAGATGGCTTGACTTCGATCGATTGACTCTCTTCAGTCCGCATGTCCTTGGCCTTCACATTGAGGATCCCGTTGGCATCGATCAGGAAGGTCACTTCAATGCGAGGCACGCCGGCTGGGAGGGGGGGGACCTTGAGACGAAACCGCCCCAAGCTCCGGTTGTCTTTCGTCAGTTCCCGCTCACCTTGGA
>JBQTHY010000208.1:0-12458 GCA_052389395.1 Nitrospiraceae bacterium
ATCAGCGCCCTGGGACGAGGGAACGTCGGCATCGCAGACTATGAAGACTTCATCCAGACCGACGCGGCGATCAATCCGGGAAATTCCGGCGGGGCCCTGGTCAACATGAACGGGGACTTGATCGGCATCAACACGGCGATCTTTTCGAGGACGGGCGGCTCTGAAGGTATTGGGTTCGCGATTCCCAGCAGCATCGCCCTTGATATCGTGGAGAGCCTACAAAAGACAGGCAAGGTCGTGCGTGGATGGATGGGAGTCGCCATTCAAGAAATTACTCCGGCGCTGGCTAAGTCGTTCAAGTTGCCGGAAGAGCGGAGGGGCGTGTTGATCAGCGATGTCAATGAAAACGGGCCCTCTCACGCCGCCGGGATCAAGCGAGGCGACGTGGTGTTGGCGTTCAACGGCAAAGAGGTTCAGAGTGTGAGTCAGCTCCGCAACCTCGTGGCAAGGACGATGGTGGGAAAGGACGCGCAGATCAAAGTGCTGCGCGACGGCATGGAGAAGATCATTGCAGTAAAGGTTGCCGAACGGCCATCAGATGAGGTGCTGGCCAGGAAAGAGCCATCGCCGCCCAAGGAGAAGGGAGAAACGATCAAACCTCCGGACAACGTCCTGGCCTCTCTTCATGTCCAGGCGCTGGACAATGCGTTGATGAGCCAGTTGAATATTCCCGCGAAAACCTCGGGCGTGGTCATCACCTCGGTGGAGCCGGGTGGACAGGCAGAAGCGGCCGGGTTGCAGCGAGGCGATGTAATTCAGGAAGTGAACCACGAGACAGTCGCAACGCTCGACGACTATCAAAAGGCCGCGAACAAGATCAAGAAAGATGAGTTAGCGGTGCTGTTGGTCAATAGGCAAGGTAACAGCTTGTTCGTGGCGATCAATCCGAAGTGATGCTGAATTGTGTGATTGACGAGTGCGTGATTTTTTGATTGCTCGGATTAAGTGAATCTCGTAATGCGTAAATCGTCAATGACCCAATCGGCAATTGTCGTGTTGAGGTCTACGTGCTGAGCAACTTTAATCAGTGGCTGCAAGACTCGATTTTCAAGCCGCTGGAAGATAAGAAGATGCCGGTCATGGAACACCTGGTGGAGTTCCAGGTCCGGTTAACCCGCGCAGTGATCGGCACGGCGATCGTCTTCGTGGCAACGTTTTTTTATGCGGACGTGTTGGTCAAATGGCTCCGCATTCCTCTCCAAAACATGTTTGTGCCAAGCACCTTATCCTGGGAGCCTACCGATCTCCCGACGGTGCCGTTCGTATTCCTCGCACCGGCGGAAGCGCTGTGGCAGAACGTCAAGGT
Organism: Nitrospiraceae bacterium; assembly: GCA_052389395.1. GTDB lineage: Bacteria > Nitrospirota > Nitrospiria > Nitrospirales > Nitrospiraceae > Nitrospira_D. The sequence goes on from JBQTHY010000208.1 coordinate 1,307, forward strand.
TGCAGGATTGTTCGCCGTCGTTCTCGCGACACCCTATATTATGCTTGAGATTTGGCGATTCGTCGTGCCCGGGCTTCATGTCCAGGAACGGCGGTTTGTGGGGCCATTCGTCTGTATGAGCATGCTGGCGTTTTTTGCCGGTGTGTCCTTCTCCTTCTTCTTCGTCTTGCCTTTTGCGTTGAACTTCTTGATCTCCTACGGAGTAGGCGCCGGATTTATTCCCCAGCTGTCGATCGCCCAGTACGTGGGGTTCGCCCTCTGGGTCTTGCTCGTCTTCGGTCTGATCTTCGAAGTGCCGCTGGCGGTGACCTTGATGGCGAAGTTGGGCTGGGTCGATGCTCCCTTCTTGCGTCGCTATCGCAAGTGGGCCTTGCTGGGGGCATTTATCATCGCGGCGATTCTCACGCCGACTCCTGACCCATTTAACCAGTGCCTCATGGCGCTCCCGATGTACGTGCTCTACGAAGTAGGGATCGTCAGCGCCGGTATCTTCGGCAAGAAGAAATCTGTGTCTGCAGCGGAGGCGTTTGTTCCGGCCGTAGCCACAGCCGGGGCGGGAGGCGGTGTCTCGGGTATGTCGGGGCAGAACTCCTCAGAGAACGAGTATATGGGGGTGCCGACCGGGGGACGCCGTCGGTAGCCGGTGCGGAGAGCGGGACCGATTTACTGCTGAGGAATACACAATGGCGCGTGAACTCAATGTGATCAGCAACAGCAGCGCGGCTGCCGGCGACGCCTGTACCTACATGTGGGCGTGCGCCATTTGCGACGAGAACGAGCGCTGCCAGAAGGACAAGGAAGGGCATAGCCGCTGGTTGGTGGCCAGGCGGATGGAGCGGATCGAGTACAAAGTCCTCATCATGAGCAATAAAGGGGGGGTGGGGAAGAGCACGTGTACCACGAATATCGCCGTCAGTCTCGCGCTCAAGGGGTGGCATGTCGGCATCTGCGATATGGACATCCATGGACCCAATATCCCCAAAATGGTGGGCGCCGAAGGGCAAAAACTTAAGATCAGCACCTCAGGCGGGATCATTCCTTTTCAATCCTACAACCTCAAAATCGCGTCGATGTCGTTTCTGCTGCAAAACTCCGACGATCCCATCATCTGGCGCGATGCGTACAAGTATGAGTTCATCAATCAACTGCTCGGCGGCGTGGAGTGGCAGGACCTGAATTTCCTGCTGATCGACCTCCCGCCGGGGACCGGGAACGAGTCGGTGACGACGATTGATTTGCTCGGGAAGGTCAACGGCGCCGTCATCATTACCACGCCCCAAGAAGTGGCGCTCCTCGATTCGCGAAAGTCCGTCACATTTTGCCGGGATAGTGAGGTGCCGATCATCGGCATCGTTGAAAATATGAGTGGGTTGGAGTGCCCGCACTGCCATAACCATGTCGATGTGTTCCGGAAGGGAGGTGGCGAGGCTTCTGCGCTCGACATGGGGGTCCCGTTCCTGGGGCGAATTCCGCTGGATCCCGATGTGGTAACTCAGTCCGATGCGGGCGAGCCGTTCGCGATGTTCAACTCCGATACGCTGACTGCCGAGGCGTTCCATAGAATTGCCGACCAGGTTGAAGCGTTCTGCAAAAGGAGCGGGTCGCTCCTGAAAGTCGCGCCACAAAGAGGCTGACAGTTATCAGCCGATAGCTAACAGCGAGAACCATGCAGGGCCTGACTCCCCTTCACGAAGCGCAGAAAGTCGTACTCGATGCGACAGCGGTGCTCGGTCTGGAGAAAATTTCTATTCTCGATGCTCTCGGCCGTGTGCTGGGGGAGGACATCGTCGCCGAACGGGACAATCCACCGTGGGATAACTCAGCGATGGATGGGTTTGCGGTACGGTGGGACGATATCAAGCAGGAGCATGCGATTCAGAAACCCGTAACGCTGGCCGTGATTGAAGATGTGCCAGCGGGCAGGATGCCTTCCAAAGCGGTCGGGGGTGGGCAGGCGATTAAAATCATGACCGGCGCGCCGATTCCGCAAGGGGCGGACACGGTGTTGAAAGTGGAAGATACGGAGTACACCCCGGATGCGGTTCGCGTCTTCAAACCGGAACCTCGTGGCTCCAATATCCGTCCTCGTGGTGAAGATGTCAGGAAGGGCGAATGCATCATCGCGAGAGGTACGCAGATTCGTCCCGGGGAAGCAGGCATGTTGGCCATCTTGGCCAAGTCCTTCGTGTTTGCGTATCAACGGCCCCGCGTGGCGATCCTGTCGACGGGCGACGAACTTGCCGATCTTGACGAGCGGTTTAGTGAAGAGAAGATCATCAACTCGAACAGTTACGGGATCGCTGCAGCTGTACAGGAGGCTGGCGGAATTCCCTTATTGCTCGGAATCGCCAGGGATACGCCCGCGGCGCTGAAAGAAAAGATCTCGCATGGGTTGAACGCCGATATTCTAGTGTTGTCCGGCGGGGTCTCGTTGGGCGACTACGACTTTACAAGAGCGGTCTTTCGAGATATCGGGGCGGAAATGAATTTCTGGAAGTTGGCGATCCGGCCGGGCCAGCCGCTGGCCTTTGGGAAAATTCAGGGCAAGCTCGCGTTCGGCTTGCCGGGGAATCCAGTCTCCTCGATGGTCACGTTTGAACAGTTGGTCCGGCCCGCGATGCTCAAGATGAGCGGTCATCGGAGCTACGGCCGACCCGTCGTCAATGCTATCTTCCAAGAGAAGTTTTCCAAGCGGACCGATCGTCGTCACTTTCTGCGCGGGGTTCTCACCCGCGAGGACGGTGTGTTCAAAGTCCGCACGACCGGCGATCAGGGGTCGGGGATTCTCACCTCGATGGTGAAGGCTAATTGTCTGATTGATGTTCCGGTCGAAGTCGAACGACTGAACCCCGGCGACCAGGTCACGGTCCAACTATTGAGTGGCCAGGCGTGGCTCAGTCATGGAGATGTTGCTCACTAAAGCAGTCATCGCCTCTCCTGTTGCTAGATGGAAAAGGAGTCACTGGTCACGGGTCATTGGTCAACGGAGTAAGGAATTATTTCGCCGTTATCTAATGGCCCGTGACTGATGACGAATGACCAGATGCCCATCCCCATTGTATGTTTCGTCGGGCGCTCGAATAGCGGCAAGACGACCTTGATCGAGCGAGTGATTCCAGAATTGGTGCGCGCCGGTTACAAGGTAGCTTCGGTCAAGCATGCGGGGCACGGGTTCGACCTCGATACGGAAGGAAAGGATAGTTGGCGGCACAAACAAGCTGGTGCCAGCGGCGTCGTCATCCTGTCGAAGGGGAGCATGGCCATGTTTGCCGATGTGTCGGATCAATTGAAGGTCGAGGAGGTGCGAGATCGATTCCTCGATAGCAGCTACGATCTGATTATCGCGGAAGGATGGAAGAACGAAGCATATCCCAAGATCGTCGTCGTTCGCGAGCAATTCGGAGAAATTCCCGTCTCACCCGACGGGTTGCTGGCAGTGGTATCTGATAGGCCGGTCGACCTCGATGTTCCGGTTTTCGGCCTGAACGACGTGCCTGCGGTGGCCGCACTCATCATGAAGCATTTTCCTCGACGTGCTCGATCAGAGCATGAGCTGGAAGACTAGCGTCACGGCCATACTGGTTCTCGTGGCTGGAGCGACCGTGGTTGGTGGCGTTGCCGTTCCCCTCACCAGTCATCCGAAGTTCTGTGCCGGTTGTCATATCATCGCGCCTTCCTACGACAGTTGGTCCAAGTCCTCCCACAAAGAAGTGACCTGCATCGCGTGCCACGTGAGGCCGGGGATCGAAGGCTGGATTCACGACAGAGCCTGGACGGGAACAAAAGACGTGGCGATCTACTTGTTCGGGACTCCGACCGATTCGCACAATCTTCGGGGCCCCGTCGAATCCAATGTGTGTTTAGGGTGTCATCGGGACATTCTGCGAGTGTCTGAAGTGGCGCCCCGTGACTTGCCTTCCCCGGTGAAAGAGGTCGGTCTCGTCATGAGCCATCGGAAACACATGGAGGCGTTCGTGGTTCGAGGCCAGGGAGAAGGATGCACAACCTGCCATTCCGGCGTGGTACATGACCAACCCATTAAAGGGTACCCCATCGTCATCCCCCGTGGGCATGTTTCGGCGGACAGTAAGCCGTGGCACCCCGACCATCCGGAAGGATCGTACCTTCGCACGAGAGCGCTCAACGACTGCTTCCGGTGCCATGACGGAAAAACGGAACATCAAGGCAAGGTGATCGAGCGAAAGTGCCAGACCTGCCACCTCCCCGAAAAGATCAAAGAGGTTCTATCCTTCTAACAAAGAGTTCTGCTGTACGATGTCCTCGCCAGTTCTCCAAGTCGCAAATTTAACCAAGCGCTTCGGCGATTTTACCGCGGTCAGCAACATTTCCTTCATGATCAAGCCGGGCGAGATTCTCGGCCTGCTCGGCCCCAATGGGGCTGGGAAGACGACCACGATCCAGATGTTGCTGGGTCTGGTTACTCCCACTAGTGGGTCCATCCACATGTTTGGGCTGGATCTCGCGACGCATCGAGAAGCCATTCTCCAACAGGTCAACTTTTCCTCAACCTATATTTCAATGCCGCAGTCGCTCACGGTCGAAGAAAATCTTTGGGTGGTTGCGAGGCTGTACGGCTTATCTGACATCCCCAGGTGCGTGGATGAAATCGTCAAGAAATTGGAGATGGAGGAGTTCCGCGACAAAGTGACTCGAAAGCTTTCGTCCGGCCAAATGACGCGGCTCACGCTGGCGAAGGCCTTCTTAACGGAGCCCAAAATCCTGTTTCTTGATGAGCCGACTGCCAGCCTCGACCCGGATATTGCCTACAGGATTCGAGCGCTGCTAAAAGAGGAGCGCCGGTCCTCAGGACTGAGCATGCTCTATACCTCGCACAACATGCGGGAGATGGAGGAGATGTCGGACCGAATCATCTTCTTGCAGCGCGGCAAAATTGTGGCGGAGGGCACGACGCAGGAAATTGTGAAGCGATTTGGCCAGGAGGATCTTGAAGAAGTCTTCCTGAAGCTTGCACGCGAGTCGCACGACTAAAAGGGGGAATACAGTGATAAGTCAAGACTGGATCGCGTTTGGGATGGGGCTGCTGGTCGGAGGACTTAGTTTGAGCGCCTGTTGGGGCTTGTTTTGGTTGGCCGTAGGAACGGCTGGTCTCATCCGCGGAACCTGCAGCTGGCGTGTCGTACTGAACGGCCTGACGGTCAGCGCCGTGCCGCTCACGCTGATCGCGGGGCTCACTTGGTGGTCCGGCGGAGGGTACAAAGTCAATTCCGCATTTGGCATGGGCATCATGGGCATGCCGATCGTTCTCTTAGGTTTTGGGTTGCGACAGGCGCCTGATGGAAGACGAGCCGGGGCGCACATGCTCGATGGAGTGCGCCATCTTGTGGATAAGCTGATTGGCCGTCACCATGAGTGCGGCGGATGTGGTGATAAGCACCAACGCTAACAGTCCATGAAACTTCATCGCATCATTGCGCTCATTGTCCGGCACTTGTATCTGTATCGGAGAAGTTTGCCCCGTATCATGGAGATCTTTTATTGGCCATTTTTGGATCTTGTTATCTGGGGATTCATCACGCTCTACCTCGCTCGATATCAGAGCCAGATTCCCGGGTTCGTGACGTTCTTTCTTGGGGCCCTCATCCTGTGGGACATGCTGTTTCGATCTCAGCAGGGGATCACCATTTCGTTCCTTGAAGAGCTCTGGGCTCGCAATTTGATGAATCTCTTTGCGAGCCCGCTCAAGCCCAGCGAGTTTCTCGCCGCGACCATGGCGATGAGCATCTTTAAGGTGACCTGTGTCTCAATCGTCATGGCCATTTGCGCGTTGCTCTTCTTCTCTTACAATGTGTTGACGACGGGGCTTTGGCTGGTCCCCTTCGTCTTCAACCTTGTCCTTACCGGATGGGTGATCGGCGTATTTACCACGTCGCTCATCATGCGGTTTGGGCAGGAGGCGGAAGTATTGGCCTGGAGCATGGTGTTTTTGTTTCAGCCGATCTCCTGCGTGTTCTATCCGATGGAGATCTTGCCCGGTTGGCTCAAACCGGTCGCCTGGGCGAATCCAGCCGCCCATGTTTTCGAAGGCATGCGGGCTGTACTGAGTCTGGGGGAGCCACCGCTCGTGAATCTTGCTTTGGCCGTGGGTCTCAACGGGCTGCTGCTCGTGGTCGTTGTAGCCTGGTTTTATCGAACCTTTGCGTATTGTAAGGACCAGGGGCTGCTGGTTCGAGTTGGGGAGTAATTTGGGCAGTATTGTTGTAATCAGCTGGGCTCTGTGCTAGGCTACAACTACTTCATCGCAAGGGCCTGCGGTGGAGTGGTTCAAGATTGCAGGCCCACAACGTCGATGTTGCCTTGTCCGGGAATCTCGTCGGAAGTCAGACCTAAGTCGCCCATCGATTGCGTCTTCGGCCCGCTCCTTCCCCCGTTCCTCGTGCTCAAGACAATGTCATCATTTTATAAGGAGGAACCCCGATGGGTTCGAAGATCTATGTCGGTGGGTTGCCCTATTCGGCGACCGAGCAGCAGTTGAGTGATTTGTTTTCACCCCATGGCGCCGTGGTGTCGGCGCGGATTATCACGGATAAGTTCACCGGCCAGTCCCGCGGATTCGGCTTTGTCGAAATGTCCTCGGATTCAGAAGCGCAAGCGGCCATCACGGCGCTCAACGGGTCTGAAATGGGCGGCCGGACTTTGACAGTCAATGAAGCGCGTCCTCAAGAGCCACGTACCGGTGTCGGCGGCGGTGGCCGCGGCGGATTTGGTGGGGGTGGCGGTCGGAGCGGCGGCGGTGGAAAACGCGATCGCTGGTAATTGACACGACTCAGTGCGATTGACGGAGGGGCTGCCATCGTCAGATGGCAGCCCCTCCGTGCTTTTGGCGCGGCTGGTGATCTTGTCAATCAAACAGGCAGGGTGGTAAGAGAGTTGTCTCGGACGGCGGGTATGCATGTGAGGTCGGGAGGAGCTTGTGAACATCCAAACGGGTCTGATGCCGTCGACAGTGGCGTTGGCCGACCTGGCCTCATTCTCGTTCCGTACAAGTCCGGTGCTGGTCGTCGAGAACTTTTGGTCGCTTGAAGAGCGGCAGTATTTCCGCGATGCGATGACAAAGGCTACCTGGAAGAGTCTTCAAGAGTTGGGGAACGTACGAGAGGATTTTCCCAACTCAGGGAATTGGGCCAAGGCCGAAATTGCCCCACCCCAGGGTCAGCGCTTGCTGTCCCGACTCCAACTCCCTTGCATTCAAGAGTACATGGAATCGTTCCCGAACATTATCGGGCGTCATTTGGGGTTCAGTTACTATTCATATTCCGCCGGCGACTGCCTATTGACCCATGATGATACGGATCAGGGGCATCCAACGGCGGGACGGCCGGCGCCTCTGCGTCGGATCGCCTTAGTGACGTACTTCCACGAGGAATGGCACCCTGACTGGGGTGGAGAATTGATCATGTACGCCGAACGGCCTAGTCACACAACCGAGCATATCGACCTTGTCCCCACACACTGCATTGAACCTCGGCCCGGATCGCTTGTGATGTTTACTGTGCCCCGCCTCCATCGGGTGTGCCGTGTGGATCAGACGGCAGGTCAGCACCGGCGCTTATCCATCGCCGGCTGGTTCATGACCGAACATGCCTAGCATCTCGCAAGGGAAAGGCTGAGGTTCAGCCGTAGGAAGAATCTGCCGCTCTCAACTGAGCCTTAGCCTCTCCCTTAACCTGCTTCTTTCGCTTCAGCCGAACCAGTCGACATCGTTCGCCGCCTTGCCCTGTCCAGAAAGATCGAGGGCCGGCGCCGGCTGCGCGAGCACATCTCGAACGAGGCGGATCAAACGCTCCCCTTCAAACGGTTTTGCGATAAACGGTAACGTTCCGCGTTTGATTCCAATACCGGCAAGTTCCTTATCCGGATTCCCCGACATCAGGATCACATGGAGACCTTTTCGGATCGTGGCTGCTCGGATGGCCAGTTCGTGGCCGTGCACGTGGGGGAATTGATTGGAACTTGAGGCCAATTGAAAGTTCGGAGGGGGCAGGATGAGGTCAGTGAGCAGGAGATCAATCGGCCCTTCGTGCTGCGTGCAGATCTTGAGGGCGGCCGAACTGCCGTCGGCATCGAGAACCCTGAAGCCTGCCTGTTCGAGGAACGCACGGCAGAGTTTGAGGACTGCCATCTCATCGTCCACCACTAAGATAGTCGGCGATGAGGAAACTTGTTGGGCCTGTTGAGGACCTGACATAGACCAGACCTACTTGAGACCATCATAGAAGGGAAACGACATTGTAGCGAGGGAATCCGTATTTTCCGCCGACGTGGTGTCGGACGGTTTAAAGGGCTGAGCGGGTTTTCAGGGTGTCGAGGCGTACGCGATCTAGGGAGACAACGATCGATTTCTCCCGGGTGACGATCACGGCGCCGGGCGCGAGGCCCTTCGCCTTCTTAACCCACTTACGTCTCGTGTAGATCACCTCACCCTTTCCGCTTTTCTTGAGGTCGCTGTAGAGCAGGGCCAGAGTCGCAGCGTCTCGAAGCGTTTCAGGTGGAGGGTCGGCCTCTTTTTCCATCCGGACAATGACGTGCGACCCTGGCACCCCTCTGGCGTGCAGCCATAGATCTTCGCTTCTTGCGAGGCCGAACGTCAGCTCGTCGTTTTCACGGGCGTTGCGCCCGAGGAAGATCGACAACCCATCCGTCGAGGTAAAACGACGGAACGGACTGCGCCGCTCATCGCCAGACTGCCGGCCTTTGCGTGTGGTTGCGCGCACCATTGTACTGGGGGCGGAGAGCGACACTGTCGGCGGAATCCAGGTTCCTTGCTCAATTGCAATGAGTTCCTGTCGGAGTCGATCCAATTCATGCACCGCGCGCTCGATGCGCGGTTTCAACTCCCGTTCCGCGGTCAGGTACTTACGATGCTTTCGGAAATAGTCGTCCATATTGCCTTGAGCAGATTTCGCTGTGTCGAGCGGGATGGTGACGTCGGGCATCCTGTCGTCGAAATAGTCGACAACCGTGATGTGATCAGTCCCCTTCTTAATTGACCCCAAGTTGGCTTTGATCAGTTCTCCATAGTGGGCGTAGTCTCGGTATTTTACGGTTTTCACCAAGTCTTCTCGCCAGGCTTCGATCCGACGCTGTTCTTTCTTGAGCATTTTCTTGAGGACACGGAGTCGTGTAGCTATCGCGGCGTTCCGGGCCAGGGTCGACTCCTTGTTCTGGTAGTGTGCCTCAATTTCCGCCGAAATCGGGAATTCACCACCGGCAGCACCTGTAAAGCGAGCCTGCCGCGTTTCGTGCGAGCCTGTCTCTCCCTTGGCTGGTAGGACATACTGCCGACCGACAAGACCCCGTTGGTGCGTCAGGTCCCGAAGCACACGCCTGTCGGCATCGAGCGCCAGGACGTTTGCCTTCTTGCCGGTCAATTCACAGACAAGGGTGCGACAGCCGTCTTTGCCGGCGAAGGAAATTTCGACGATGCGGTCGTTCGCCACCTGGTGAATGTCGTCAATCCTCGCTCCTCGGAAGTGGGCTCTGAGGAACTGGCAGAAGGCTGGCGGTGTCGGCGGGTTGAGGAGGGGGCGGCTGGCGAGGTACAGACGGGAAGTTTCCGGTTGGCACGAGATGAGCAGCCGATGGGTCTTCCCCGGCACGCGAACGTCGAGTACCAGCGTGTGAGCTGTGGGCTGTTGAATCTTCTGAATCCACCCCCCGCGCAGAACCGGGGCAAGTTCCTCAAGTACCTGTGCAATGTCGGTCTTGCTCAATGCCATTTGGTTGTCCCCGCTTATCCGGTGTCTGAAGGAAGGCTTCTAAAGACCACAATTTTGTCCTCTGGGGCTACTCCAGTGGCATTTTTTGTCACTATGACAAGATCTGAGACCGCCACTCTACGATTCGCCTCAAAAACCCGCAAGGGTGCAGGGGGAATATCTGGCATCTTCATTGCTTTTATACAGCAGTAGCTTGGAGCCATTGTGTAGCGGGGCGCCGACTGTTACCAGGAGGATTCCCATGAAGTGCACCAGATGCCAGGGACTCATGGTTACGGACCATCTGCTTGATATGCAGGAAAGCTATGTGCCGATGTGGATGCGCGGCTTGCGCTGCATCGCGTGCGGCAATATCGTTGACCCGCTCATTAACCGTCACCGGATGATTCAGAAATCCGGCGCCGGCCAGTTGTCGAAACCAGGCCTACGGGTAACGGCGGTCCCGCGGCCGGCAAAGGCCGCCTAGGGACTACACGGGAGTGTCGTACCGGACGAGCACGGTGTGCGTAGTTTCGCTCAGTTTGTGACGATTTTCCTTTCTCTCTCCTTGCAGCCTCCTCCTCCCTACGATACAGTCGCCCTGTCGCGCTTTCCCTTCGCACCTCGTGCCTATGCCGGTATTGGACCTAGAGCCGCTCGTACGCTTGAAGGAGGAGTTCCGTCTTTCAATGCGGGGTCTCCTGGTCGATTTGTGTCGCGAACTTGAGGCCGACTACGGCGAGATCGCTTCCCGGTATGAACTCCCCGTAGGGTTTTTCCAGCTGGTCGGCCAGTCCCTCAAGGTAGAGGCCTATTCCAATTGGAAAGTCGTAGGCTGGATCGAAGCGCTCAACGATCTGGTCTATTTTCTGGATATTCTCCAGCAGTGGGAAAGGGAACGGGAGCGGCGTGGGTTCACCAAGCAGCTGTTTGCCGAGTGCCAGGAGAAATTGTTCGAGCACAGCTATCTGGAAGACCTCTTTCCTTCGGGCCGTCCGCTCGTCTCCAGTCTTGAAAAGCGGCTCACTCATCTCTGCGGGCGGCTCGCGCAGGAAATCACGCAAGAATCGGTGTTCTTCGATCCGGCCCTCGCGGCGAAATGGTGCAGGCAGCGTGGATTACTACGATGGGATGTGCGAGGAATGGTCTGCAAGAACTTCGAACGGACCGAGGAGCCAGGCAAGATCCCGGTCGGGATTTCTGGGGAGTCGTGTCGGGCTCCCCAACATGTGCTCAGTGCGCTGATTCGATCCCGCAGGCAGGCGACCTTCTGGGTTGAACCGAGCGGCATCGCCGTGAAGATCGGCACGATGGTGTCTCCGCTATGGACCGGCCGGGGAGCCCGAGGCGAATGGCACTGGACGTGTCAGGCGGCGATGGCAGCGCTGGAGACCGATCGAGGCCCAGTCACGGTT
>JBQTHY010000209.1:0-14272 GCA_052389395.1 Nitrospiraceae bacterium
AACACCGGTCGATTGAGAGGATTCACGGTCCGGCTATATTGGACGTTCACGCTGATCGTCGGATCGAATTTTGCTTGCTCGATGATAATGTCGGCCAACCGGCTTTCTTTGGTGTGGCGGCTGACGCTGATATCGAGGTTGCTCTGCAGCGCGCGAACCGCTGCGTCTGCCAGTGAGACGGTCTCACGCCGCTCCGAGGGAATAGGTTTGGTCACATCCAGACCCCAACTGTTGGTCGGCGCCAAGATGTTCCACAGACTGGCAATCACGATCGCCGTGCGCCCATAGTGTTGAGTCGATGTTCTGAGATCCATACTCGCCTCCTTTCATCGACAAATAGAGCAAGTGCATTATATAATGTGTTTTGTGCAGAGTCTCATGAGAAATATGTCCTGTCATTTCGACTTAGCGATGCCACGTCGTCCACAGAGATGCCCATTTTTTTGGATGCTCTGCGTGTCCTTGGTCGCGACAGTGTGTGCCGACTCGTCCGCCTGGGCTCAGACTGTGTCGGGCGTTCGATCGTTCGATGGGGGCGTGGCGCCACTGTTCAGATTCGGCGGGGGAGGGAATCTGTATATCGACGGCCAAGGGACCCAAGGCTATCTGTATACGCCCGGACAAAACTTTGAGTCGTTTAGTTTTCGCAATCCGACCACCGGACAGTCCTGGAGTGGAGCAGTGATGACCCTCGGTCCGCGGCTTTCCATTGGGCTCATTCAAGGCGTAAATCAAACAGGAACTCCAATCGTACTCCCTGGCCCGCCGCGCCAAACGGCTCCGTTGCCGCCAATTCAATCCACCATTCTCGACGACATTCCCTAGCAAGACGCTGGAAAAAAGCCACCAGCTGTCGCACGCCTGTAAAGCGTATCTCGCGAGAAAATCGGGACTAACCAGAAAAGCGCGACGGGCCAACGAATCCCGCGAGACGCGCCACTCGCGCGAGTCGCGCGACGTGTGGGCACGTCTCGCCCTTCCAGAAGTCGTGAGATACGAGCGACGCTTCACGGTTCATTGGCCAACTGCCATATCAAGGCCAGAACATACCGAGCCACGGTCTTTAGGATTTCCGGATTGATCGTGTCGGCCGTGTCAGTAGGCTGGTGAAAGTGCGGATGAACTCCGCTACTGACGACCGTGATGGTGGGTACACCGGCCTCTTTGAAGGGGACGTGATCGCCACCTGGGAAAAATCCAAACACGTCGAGTTTGTCGCTGAGCCCTGCCGTCTGTCCCGCCTCCAGCGCGACGCTCTTGTCCAATCCTGTTACGCCTACGGTGAGCCGGCCGTTCCCAACCCCGGCATGATCAATGTTGATCATGCTCGTCGTTGTTGCTAGGGGCACGATGGGTTGCGCAAGGTAGAGTCGTGATCCCAGGAGCCCCTGTTCTTCTCCGCTAAACGAGAGAAAGAGAATGGATCGTTTCGGTGCGGCAGGGGCCAGCGCCAGGACTCGCGCCACCTCAAGGAGAATGGCAGTGCCAGATGCGTTGTCGTCGGCACCTGCGAACAGGAGGCCGGCTTGCTGGCCGAAGTGATCGCGATGCGCTCCGATGATCACGGTTTCGTTACTGTGTGGCGAATAACCGCGGATGAGTGAAGCGATGTTATAGAGTGTTCCGTCTGTCGCATGCGCGTTCCACTTCATATGCGCGGTCACCTCTGTGATGAACGATCGTGATGAGTTTACCCGTGTGATATCCTCTTGCAGGCTTCTCAGTTGGGCCTTCCCCTGCGTGGCAGCTTGGACGATCGCTTCAGCGATTTCTGTGCTGATCCATGCGCCCGGTAATTGATGTGGTAAACCGGTGCCGGAGTAAACGGCGCTTGGTTTGCCAGTGACTCCGCGGCGAACTTCATAGGCACTCAAAACAGGGCCGGTTGCTGTGAGATAGCCGATGGCCCCGTTCTCTTTGGCAATCCGTTCCTTATCCGAATGTGCGGCGGCTCCGTTGAATTGCTGCGGCTTGCCCCGCAAAAAGAGGACGATCTTGTTCCGTGCATCGATGCCGGTGTAATCGTCGATTCCCTGGGCAGGATCTGAGAGTCCATACCCTACGAAAACGATGGATGCTCGGATGTCGACCGACGGCGAATCCAATATTGGCAGGAAGTCTGCTCCGATATGGAGCGGAAGATGGTTTTGCGTCATGTTGATTTGTAGAAGGGGTTCTCTCTCGATCGTTCTTGTAACCACCGGCGCGACTTGTTTCCACTCCCGTTGAGGCAGCGGATTTGTGTGGCTTTCTGGAGGAGAGGCGACCGAACGATGCAACCGGAGCGTACTGAATCGGTCTGCCACGAACGTGGCCGATTCGCGGTCTTGGTCGGTGCCGGTCTGTCGCCCGCGAAACGTTGGGCCACTGAGTTTGATGATGTCTACCATCATCCGCTCTGTGGATATTTGTTCTAATGCGTCGTGGAGCCAGTTGCTCGTCGAGATGGTTGATTCGAGTGTGGGACCGGCTGCTGTGATATCTGCCAGAGACATTATGGCGCAGATAGAGGCCGGGAGCATCGTGGCGAGTTTCATGGACCCTCTCACTCTGAGGCTGGGATCAGCGGACAGTGCACGAAACTATAACACAGGGGGCGAGACCCGTTGCACAGCCTCTATGAGGCACGGTACGATGCGCACCCGCGAGGGATTGTGGAGCCCCACGGCTTGCAGCCGTGGCTTCCTGTGGTACAGGGTGAACGTGAAGTCCTGGAAACCTGATTCTCCCTCGATCGTTTCATTGCCGAATCCGGATAGAATCCCGAACCGCTAGTTCGGCGTCTTGGGCAATGCGGTGGCGGTTCAGGTGCTGCTCAGACTCTTTCTTTCGTTGGAGGATCGCTTGTAGGATGAACTGGCAGAGCAAACATTGTGGGAATTCCATGATGTGACGGAGCAGGGTCGGCGGAGCTGTTACTATAGAAAGGCTTGACTGTGGCTGATGATGGAACAGGAAATGGGCTATATGATCACCTGTACAAGCGATTTTTTGAGCAGCGGGATCGCCATGAGGGCTATGAGTTTCAACAGGCTCCCGGAGGGAGTATTCCGCCGCCGACGGTGACGTTCGGTCAGAAACTGCGGTGGTGGACTTGGGATCGATGGCTACGGCGGAAGAAGATTCTTGCCGAGCGGGACCGGTTGCAACAGGAAATTATCCAGATCAAGAAAACAGGAAGGTCCGAGTAGTGCATGCCTCAGACCGTCGTTGTCTGGCTCGGAACAGCCAGTAGTGTGCAGCGCAATACGATTATCAGCAGGGACTTCGTCGAAACCATTTGGATGGACCCCTCGTCCTTCCAGTCGAAGACCAGACTCTGGAACTGGACCAGGTTGGGTTGCTCACTCGCGGCGATTCCTCCTTACTTTTCGATACGTTGCAGTTTCCCCGCTGTTTTCGCATGGGCTGCTCTCAGCGCCGACGGTCCCGGAGTGGATCGGAGGACTGCTGGAATGCTGTCTTAAACTTGCCTTTTTTCTTCCGTCTGGAGTAGCATGATCCCGCTTGATTGCGAGAGGCCTGGTAAACAAGCGCTGAGAGTGACAAGGCCTGAGTCGATGTTGTTTTGGTCCTGCCCGAGAATCTCGTCGAAAGCGAGAGCTGAGTCGCCACTGTGTGGATGACGTCTTCGGCCCATTCCTTCCTCGTTTCTTCCTCGCGTCCAAAACAACACCGTTTTCGCAAAGGAGGAACCAGATGGGTGCGAAGATTTACGTTGGTGGATTGCCGTATTCAACGACCGAGCAGCAACTGACGGATCTGTTTGCTCCGCACGGGTCGGTCGTTTCATCCCGGATCATCACGGACAAGTTCACGGGGCAGTCCCGTGGCTTTGGTTTCGTGGAAATGTCGTCCGACACTGAAGCCCAAGCAGCGATTGCCGCATTGAACGGCACGCAACTGGGGGGGCGCACGTTGACGGTCAACGAAGCGCGTCCTCAGGAACCACGTGCCGGTGGTGCCGGAGGACGTGGGGGATTCGGAGGCGGTCGAAACTAAGCTGTTCGCGCTCCTTTTCGTAGCGGGCTGCCGGAAAATCCGGCAGCCCCTTTTTTTGTCCCGTGATTTCAGGGATTCTTGGTAGTGCAGGGTCGAAGCGTTTGGTAAGATGACCGCCGGAGGTTGTCGTGCCACCATTCAAACTTGTAGCCCCATTCACGCCCTGTGGGCATCAGCCTGACGCGATCGCCAAGCTAACGGCGGGGGTGGTTTCCGGGAAAAAGCATCACGTGTTGCTCGGGGTCACTGGGTCCGGCAAGACCTTTACCATAGCCAATCTGGTCGAGCTGGTCCAAAAACCTACGCTCGTGCTCGTCCCAAACAAGACCCTGGCGGGACAGCTCTATCAAGAATTCAAACAGTTCTTCCCGCACAACGCCGTCGAGTATTTTGTGAGCTACTACGACTACTACCAGCCGGAAGCCTACATCCCACAGAGCGACACCTATATCGCGAAGGATGCATCGATTAACGACCTGATCGACCAGATGCGGCACTCAGCTACAACATCCTTGCTGCAGCGCAACGATGTACTGATTGTGTCATCAGTGTCGTGCATCTACGGATTGGGGTCGCCGGAGGTTTATCACGACATGCTGGTCTATCTGGAAGAAGGGACGGAGATCAGGCGGGAGAAGATCTTAGCCAAGCTCGTGGAGATCCAGTATGAACGCAATGATACCGATTTCCATCGCGGTACGTTTCGGGCGCGCGGGGATGTGATTGAAATCTTCCCGGCTTCGTCAGAAGCCAAGTCTGTGCGGATTGAGCTCTTCGGGGATGTCGTCGATGCCATTCATGAGATCGATCCGCTCACAGGAAAGTCGCTGGGCAAACTACCCAAGGTCGCGATCTATCCGAATACGCACTATCTCATCGCTCCTGATCGCTATGAACGAGCCATTGCCGGTATCGAAGAGGAACTTGATAAACGGCTGGCCTACTTCAGGAAGACAGGCCAGCTCGTAGAGGCCCAACGGATTGAACAGCGCACGAAGTTCGACCTGGAAATGATTCGAGGGATGGGTTATTGCCATGGGATTGAAAACTACTCGCGTCACCTGAGCGGGCGGGCACCGGGCGAACCACCGCCGACGTTGCTTGACTATTTTCCAAAAGATTTCCTCCTTATCGTGGACGAATCGCACGTCACCGTGCCACAGGTGGGCGGTATGTACGAGGGGGATTATTCACGGAAGCGAACACTGGTCGACTACGGATTTCGCTTGCCGTCGGCCGTCGACAATCGTCCGCTGAAATTTTCCGAGTTCGAGCGTTGTATTAACCAAGCGGTCTATACGTCGGCAACGCCAGGCCCCTACGAATTGGAACAAGCCGGGGAAGCCGTGGTTGAACAGATCATACGGCCGACCGGCCTTATGGACCCGCACATCGAAGTGGTGCCGGCTAAAGGGCAGGTGGATCACTTGCTAGGGCAGGTTCGTGCCGAGGTCGGAAAGGGCGGCAGGGTTCTCGTCACGACATTGACCAAGCGCATGGCAGAAGATCTGACGGAGTACTACCACGATCTCGGGGTGAAAGTGCGCTACCTGCATTCCGACATTAAGACCCTCGAACGTTCTGAGATTGTACGTGACCTCCGGCGCGGAGTGTTCGACGTACTGGTCGGAATCAATTTATTGCGCGAAGGTCTTGATCTTCCGGAGGTGAGTCTGGTCGCCATTCTCGATGCCGATAAAGAAGGATACCTCCGTTCGCACCGCTCACTCATCCAGACGGCCGGGCGCGCGGCACGCAACCTTGAAGGGCGAGTGATTTTCTATGGAGATTCCGTGACGGATTCGATGCAAACGGCGATGGACGAAACAACCCGTCGCCGTGGAATTCAGGCTGAGTATAATCGGGCCCATGAGATTACGCCCGCGAGCGTGAAGAAGGGCATCCCTGCCCTTACGTATGCAATGGCCGAACTGGATTTTGTTCAACTGGACTTAGCGGCCGAATCGGAAGAGGAGTACGGAGGCGGCGAGTCGCAGGATCAGCTCATCCTACGGTTGGAGTCGGAGATGAAAGCCGCAGCCAAGGAACTTGCATTCGAACGGGCCGCCGAGTTGCGCAATCGGATTCGATCCTTGCGGCTCAAGAACATCAATGTCCACACCTAAACGTGCTTATAGAGAAAGATTCCAACGAACATGCCCAGGACGCTGAGGATGTTGACCTTGAGGCTGAATCCCAGGGTGAGTTTTACCAGCACCAGATCCAGAGTGAGCGGAGGGCTGATTCCTGGGGTAAAGTGGGTCGAGAATATGCTTTGGATCGTTCCCTGGGGAGCGATGACACGGAGAATTTCCCCGAGAATTCCTCCGAGTAGCCCTCCGATCAGCACGAAGATGAGAAGACCCCAGGGTGACTTTCTCATGCGACTGCTGTTCCTCCGTTCTGCATCAAAGCCCTTGGTTACCGGGGCACCTTATCGGAAGGATTCTGGCATGTCAACAAATCTGCCAAGTCTACATGTCCTTGACTTGCCCCCCTCGATTCTATAGACTTCTGAATGAACTTTTTCTAGATTTTTCGAGGCGATCGGAGATCTGGTGCAAGGCTTCGATGGCCTCTTTCTTTGTGGTCCTATGCTTGATGTACTGAGCGACAAGTTCGAGAAGATCTTGAAGAAAATCCGCGGGCAGGGTGTGCTCACGGAACAGAATATTGTCGAGGCCTTGAAGGAGGTGCGATTGGCCCTTCTGGAGGCAGACGTCAATTTTAAGATTGTGAAAGATTTCATCGAGCGCGTTCGTCAGAAAGCCGTTGGCCAGGAGGTGCTACAGAGCCTGACTCCAGGCCATCAGGTCATGAAGGTTGTATGGGATGAATTAAGCGACATGATGGGGCGTGAGCGGTCGGGAATTTCGCTCAACTCCCGGCCTCCCACCGTGATCATGATGGTAGGGTTGCAGGGGGCCGGCAAGACGACGACCTGTGGCAAACTGGCGCGCCTATTCAAGAATCAGGGCAAGCGTGTACTGCTGGTTGCCGCCGATCCGCGTCGACCGGCCGCTGGCGAGCAACTGAGCGCGCTGGGCCGCGATCTCGGGGTCGAGGTCCATCGTGCTGATCAGGTTCAAGCCTCTCAAGCAGATGTCGTGCATCTCTGCCAAACAGGGGTAGATCGGGGACGGGAACAGGGATTCGATCTCGTGGTGCTGGATACCGGTGGACGACTGCACATGGACGATGAGTTGATGGGAGAACTCATGGCAGTAAAGGCGACGGTGGCCCCTCATGAGGTGCTCTTGGTTGCCGATGCGATGATCGGTCAGGATGCGGTGACGATGGCAAGCCAGTTCGACCAGAAAGTTGGTCTGACCGGCATCGTACTGACAAAGGTGGAAGGTGACGCACGCGGCGGCGCGGTGTTGTCCATTCGGGCCGTGACCGGAAAGCCGATCAAGTTTATCGGGGTTGGCGAAAAACTGGACGCTCTTGAAGTGTTCCATCCAGACCGGGTGGCCTCACGCATCCTCGGCATGGGTGATGTGCTGTCGCTCATCGAAAAGGCGCAGGAGAGATTTACTCGGGAACAGGCTGAAGAAGCTCAGAAACGGCTCACGAGCAATACGTTCACCTTGGAAGATTTTCGCGCCCAGTTAGGACAGATGAATCGTCTTGGCTCGCTAGACCAGATCTTAGGTATGCTCCCGGGCGGGCAAAAACTTAAGAGTGCGATCGAGGGCGAGAAGCCGGAGCGCGAGATGGGACGGGTAGCCGCCATGATTGATTCCATGACGGTACGCGAACGCCGCGATCATACGATCATCAACGGAAGCCGAAAAAAGCGGATCGCGAGGGGAAGCGGCAACAGCGTCCAGGACGTCAATCGACTGATCAAGCAGTTCTTGTCCGCAAAAAAAATGGCAAAAGCAATGACAGGCGCAGGGGGGCGTCGACAACTCGCTCAACTCATGCGCTCGATGTGATTCATAGCATTCAGCTGTCAGCGATCAGCTTTCAGCCTCGTGCAAAATCGAGTGTGAATTCAAAGAGCTGACGGCCGTTGGCTGGATGCTCATTAATGAAGGAGGACAGTCGTGGCCGTTCATTTGAGACTTGCTCGGACAGGAAGACACAAGCGACCGATGTACCGGTTGGTGGCAGCCGATTCCCGCAAAGCGCGTGACGGTCGCTTCCTTGAAATTCTCGGGATCTTTGACCCCTTGAACGATGCCGGTGTGCAGGAGGTCAAGCAGGAACGCGTTTTAACCTGGTTGCGTCAGGGAGCTCAACCCTCGGTCACCGTGCGAACGTTGCTTCGCCGGGCCGGACTCTGGAAGCAGTTTGAAGCCGAAAAGGCGGCGCAGACAAAGAAACCCCGAGGTATTCATGGCGGGTCAGCTCGATAGGGTGACGGTAGGACGGATCGAACGGCCCTTTGGTGTCAAGGGAGAGGTCAAAGTTCGTTCGCTCAGTGATGTCCCGGGCAGATTTGAATCGCTGACGCACGTGAGTCTGGTGGCCAAGAATGGAAAGAGGATGGATACCAGCGTCACCCATGTCCGGCGCACCGGGACGGGATTCATCGTGGGGTTGGCGGGCCTGACCACACCGGAAGATGCGGGTATCTGGCGAGAGGGGCTGATTCAGGTGCCCCGTGGGACAGTGCCCGCCCTCCCAGACGGACAGTTCTACGAGTGCGACTTGGTGGGCCTTGCGGTTGAGACTGAGGAGGGACAGCCGATTGGCGTGCTCGAGCAAATTTGGGAATTGCCGGGAAACCATGTATTCGTCGTTCGCCAAGGTGCCAAAGAAATCTTGATTCCGGCGGTGAAGGAGCTTGTGGCGGCTGTTGATCTTGAGCGGCGGGTCATGACCGTCCATATGATCGAAGGATTAGGCGCGTAACATGCTGCGTTTCGACATTCTCACACTGTTCCCAGAGATGGTGGCCCCCGTTTTGGGCCACAGCATACTCAAGCGCGCTCAGGAAAAGCGTCTTCTGACCGTGCAGGTCCACAATCTGCGTAAGTTCGCGACGGATCGCCACAAAGTGGCCGATGATATTCCCTACGGTGGCGGCGCCGGCATGGTCATGAAGGCAGAACCGGTATTACGGGCAGTCGATGCGCTTCGGGAAGAGGCCCAGTCGATAGGGGAGGAGATTCGTTTGTTGTTTCCGTCTCCCCGTGGCGGCCCCTTCACCCAGGATTATGCAAAGCATCTTGCGCGTGAGCGGCGCCGCATGGTGATTCTCTGCGGACATTACGAAGGAGTGGATGAGCGTGTGAGAACAGCGCTGTCACCCGAGGAAATTTCCCTCGGTGACTATGTGTTGACGGGAGGCGAATTGCCAGCGCTCGTGTTGATCGATGCGGCGGCCCGTTTGGTCCCCGGCGTATTGGGCGATCCTGAGTCGGTGATCGAGGAGTCATTCTCGGATTCCTTGCTGGAGTACCCGCAGTACACTAGGCCGGCGGAGGTTCGAGGCCTGGGTGTGCCGGAGGTGCTGCTGTCGGGACATCATGAGGCGATTCGCCTGTGGCGCAGGAAGCAGGCTTTGCGCAGCACATATCTCAGACGGCCTGACCTCTTGAAGGATCGGCTGCTCTCGAGCGAAGACCAACGGTTATTGAACGAACTTATTCGGGAAGGTCTCTCGACGGTACCGGTGCGATGTGGGGAGGAGGGGTAAGAGCATGAACCAGTTAGAAAGAATTCAGCGATCCTATACGAAGAAATCAGCTCCGCGCTTTGAAATAGGGGACACGGTCAGAGTCCACGTCAAAGTCGTCGAAGGTGAAAAAGAACGCATCCAGGTGTACGAAGGAACCGTAATCGCCCGCAAGGGCGCCTTGAATACGGAAACTTTTACGGTCCGCAAGGTGTCCTATGGTGTCGGGGTCGAGCGAATCTTTCCGGTGCATTCGCCGATCGTCTCGAAGGTCGATGTTGTCAGGCAAGGACGCGTTCGACGGGCAAAACTCTACTATCTGCGTGGCAAAAAGGGGAAGTTTGCCAAAGCGGAAGAGCGCGAGTTTGTCGGTGAGAACAAGGCTTCGGCGAAGCCGGTTGCTGCTGAAGAAACTGTCAAGGTGTAATCATCCCTCTGAGTCGGCCCATTTACGTCGGGGGGCCGGTTATCTCGGGCAGAGTACCTAATCGGGGGGAACGCCTGGTGGGACCCACCGAGGTGTTTGAACAAGAGGCCAGGCAACGTGGCTATCGTCACATTGCCGGATTGGACGAAGCCGGGCGTGGGCCATTGGCCGGCCCCGTCGTTGCTGCGGCGGTAATCCTCCCAATTCGTTGCCGGCTTGCAGGGGTCAATGACTCGAAACGGTTGTCCGAGGCCGCCCGGGAACAACTGTTTGCCGCGATCCTTGAAGAAGCCGTGGGTGTGGGGATCGGGTCAGCCGACGCTTGCGAAATCGATTCCCTTAACATTCTGGAAGCCACGCGCCTGGCGATGTATCGAGCTGTCGAGAACGTGGTTCCCTCCCCGGATTACCTGTTGATTGATGCCGTCACTCTTCCGGCTGTCGGGCTTCCGGCACGCCCAATCATTAAGGGTGACACGCTCTCTCTATCGATCGCTGCTGCCTCGATCATCGCGAAAGTGACGCGAGATCGCCTCATGATGGCGTACCATGAGTCGTTTCCACAGTATAATTTCCTTTCGCACAAAGGTTATGGGACGGCTGAGCACCTGCAACGACTTGAGCGCTATGGCCCCTGCGCCATCCACCGCCGGACATTTGCTCCAGTGCGAGATGCGATCATCTCCACGAGGACAGTCGGGCTCAGCGTGACTGGTCAACCCACTTAGCAAGGGCGATCGCCATGACCGCCTCGGATCCGCGCCATCGGTTCGGTCAAGCCAGCGAAGTGTGGGCGGAGCAGTTCTTGAGGGCCAAGGGTTATCGGATCCTAGAACGCAACCTGCGGACTTCGCTTGGTGAGTTGGATCTCGTCGCCGAGGATGCGGGAGTTTTGGTCTTTGTCGAGGTGAAAGGCAGGGCAACGGAGGCCTTTGGTGGCGCGCTGCTAGCCGTAGATCGTCGCAAGCGAGCCAAGCTTGTGAGGTTGGCCTCGCAGTATTTGGCACAGCGGCATCTGTCGGATAGACCCTGTCGGTTCGATGTGGTGTTGGTCCAGGGGCAGCCGTCAGCACAGGGGCAGATTGAACATCTCCAGAACGCGTTCGAGGTCGCCGAGCATAGACGGTCGTAGCCCGTTCTCGAAAGTACCTGCATGGATGCGATGATCCAGCTGATCCATGTGTCCAAGAGCTACGACCGTAGGGCCGCTTTGTCCGATGTCACACTGGAGATTGAGAAGGGCGAATTCGTGCTGCTCATGGGGCCGAGCGGGGCGGGGAAGTCCACCCTGCTGCGCATGCTGATCGGCGCAGAGCAGCCGGACGAGGGACAAATCTTCGTTCAGGGAAGGAACGTCACAAAACTGAGGCAGTCTGAGGTGCCGTATCTTCGCAGGAAAGTCGGGTCGGTCTTCCAAGATTTTCGTCTTCTACCCAAAAAATCCGTGTTTGAAAACGTGGCTCTTCCGTTGATCGTTCAGGGGTCGTCCACGATGGATATTCGCCGCAAGGTCACCGAGGCGTTGCGGGCGGTCGGAGTGGATCATAAGAAAGACCAGTCACCCAACAGTCTCTCAGCCGGAGAGCGGCAACGCGTTTGCATTGCCCGAGCGATCGTCAACGGGCCGATCGTCCTCTTGGCGGACGAACCGACGGGCAATCTTGATCCGGAACGGACCGCAGAGATCATCGAGTTGTTCAAGTTGATCAATGCTCGGGGAACGACTGTGGTCGTCGCGACGCACGATCCCCAGGTCATGACGCAGGTCAACCGGCGAGTCATCACATTAATGCAGGGGGCTCTGGTGCCGGAACAACGGGTAGGAGTATGAGGCGGCTGTTCTATCTCTTTCGTGAAGCCTGGGCGAACATGCGGACCAACCGCACGACCACGGTGGTGGCCATCCTGACTACCGCCTTTACGCTCGCCTGTATCGGCATCTTTCTGTTGCTGTATGTGAACCTCCGCAGTGCGGCAGGCTGGTTACAAGAAGATATCAAGATCATGGTCTATCTGGACGATCGGACTACGCGCGAGGGTGTGCAGGAGCTTGAGGAAAAGCTCAAGACCGATCCAATGGTGGCCGGAGCTCTCTTTATTTCCAAAGAGCAAGCACTTGGCGAATTTCGAGCGCAGTTCCCGTCCGATTCCCACTTGCTCGAGGGACTCGGTGAGAATCCTCTTCCCGCATCGTTTGTGGTTACTCTGGCGCAGAACTTTCGGTCCCCTGATGCGGTGAATCGCTGGGCCGAAAGGGTTCGAACGATGGCCGGCGTTGCCAAGGTTGACTATAATCAGGATTGGATTGATGCATTGGCTGGGCTCATTCGGTATATCGAACTGGCGGCCATCGGAGTGGGCGTGATTCTCTCTGCCGCCGCGGTGACAATTATCGGGAATACGATCAGGCTGGCGCTCTTCGCGAGGCGAGAAGAGATCGAGATCCTTCGTTTCATCGGGGCGACACGCGCCTTTATCCGGATTCCCTATTTCCTTGAAGGGGCGGTATTAGGGGCCTGTGGTAGTGCGCTGTCTTTGGGAATTCTGAAATTCGGGTTTGAACTGTTTCGGCAGCAGATCCGTTCGGCTGGTCGCTTCAGTGGGATTGAGAACATGATTTCATTTTTCCCGCTCTCCTTCTGTCTGGCGCTCGTCGTGGTGGGAATGGGGCTTGGGTTTGCCGGCAGCGTTGTTTCTCTACGTCAGTTTTGGGACGATCGGCCGTGAGGAGTTCACTCGCTGTCATGGTCCTGTGCGTCGCGGTGTGGGGTTTGCGGGATTCTGCTGTTGTCGCAGCGAGTGATCCCATCAGCGAGAAAATCGAGCAGGAGCGGAAGACGCTCGAGCAACTGAAAGACAAGATTGAGGAGAAGCGTAAGAGAGCGGATGAAGCCGAGAAAAAACGGGAGTCGGTCCTTCAGGGCATCCAATCACTGGACGAACGATTGATCCGTTATCGGCAGGACCACCATGACATCAGCAAGAAGGTGCGCAAGAAGGACCGGGAGATTGGGGAGATCACGGAACAGCTGGGCACGATGCGGGCGAGCATTCAGGAGCGGCGAGACGCCATCCTCGCACGACTGCGCGTGCAGTATATGGAAGGGCGGTTCGGGTATGTGAAGGCGCTCTTCGCGGCCGGCTCCTATGGTGATTTCCACCGGCGTAGTCAGTACCTTTCTGCCGTATCTCAGAAGGACTACGAATTGCTCAGTGCGTTTCGGGCCGATCTGGCCCGCATGGAGCAGGCTGAACGCCAGCGCGCGGAGGCACGGGGAGGGATGGTTGTCTTTAAGGAAAGCATTGAGAAGAAACTCGCGGCCATTCGGTCACTCCAGAAGGAAAAGAAGGTGTATCTCACCAAGATCACTCAGGAAAAGGATTCCTACACTCGGGCGGTCGAGGAACTTGAGCGGTCGGCATCCCGGGTCGATAACTTGTTACGCGAATTGGAAAGTCGCCGCCGGGCTCTGGCGATGCGCCCATCGACCGTTCCAGTCCTCCCTCGTGGAGCGAAAGGCGCGTTGCCTTGGCCCGCTGACGGGCAGGTTGTGTCGTTCTTCGGACGCCAGAAGCACCCGACGTTTAACACCTATGTGCAGCGCAAAGGGATTGAAATCAGGACCACCGAGGGGAGCTTCATCCACGCCGTCATGTCCGGTACTGTCGTGTATGCGGACTGGTTGAAAGGCTACGGACTCGTTATAATCCTCGATCATGGCAATGGATTCTTCTCGTTGTATGCCCATGCCTCGAAGATTTTGGCCAAAGTCGGCGAACGGGTTGCCGAAGGGCATCCTATCGGTGAAACCGGAGACACGGGCATGATCGGAGAAAATACCTTATACTTTGAGTTGCGCGAGGGAACTGAGCCGGTGGATCCCCTCCACTGGTTGGCCAAGCGATAATACCAAGGGCCAGCGGCACGATCCGCTTTGCCAAGAAAGGATATCACGATTATGGAACAGCAGCCGCAGCGGAAGTCTTGGGTGGTCGGGCCGATGATCGCACTTGCGCTACTCTGCGGGGTCTTCATCGGCAAGGGCTGGGAGCGGACCGGTCATGCCGGTGAAACCTACGAAGAGCTCAAGACCTTTTCTGAAGTCTTGACTCAAGTCCAGAAACATTATGTTGACGAAACGAAGCCGAAGGATCTCATCCAAGGCGCCATCCGCGGAATGCTGTCGACACTCGACCCGCACTCCGCCTATATG
>JBQTHY010000210.1:0-8034 GCA_052389395.1 Nitrospiraceae bacterium
TTGCTCATTTCCCTCACACCCAAATCCGTCCTGCCCTCGGGTGCACCTTGATTTTTTCCTCGTTTTTTTTTTTGCTTCTACGGCTTTTTGTGCCCTAGTCGCCAAAACCACGCCTTCTCTTTTCCTAGGGCGATGGATCCGGCATTCTTCGACCATTCAGCCCCACATTACCCCTTCCAAAAACATCGATGAAGGAGTGAGTTCTTGCTCCAAGGGGACAAGCGATCCTTTTAGTTCCGTCTAGGCTGTGCTACGATTCTGCCATTCCTCGGTATTGTTGTAATGTTTCAACGGCATGTGAAGGAGGCCTCGCAGGTGATGAAGTTCAGCCTGCACCTACCGCTTATGGTTGCTCCATGACGTTGGTGTCAACCGTTCCCGTCTCTCTCGGGGAGCGAAGCTATGACATTGTGATTCAGACTGGTCTCTTGGAGAGGCCTTCGGGGAGGCTGAAGCAGCTGGGGCTGACGGGAAAAGTCGGGGTTGTGACCGATCGGCATGTGGCTCGATACTATGTAAGAGACCTCCTGGGCGCACTCAGGCGATGCGGTCTTGAAGTCGTTCCAATCATTCTTGCTCCTGGTGAACAGTCCAAGACCCTGAAAACGACGGAGCATATTCTGGATGTCTTGGCACGCCATCGGTTCGAGCGTTCTTCTCTTCTCTTGGCTCTCGGGGGTGGTGTCGTTGGGGATCTGACAGGGTTCGCAGCGGCGATCTACCAACGGGGGATTCCCTTCATCCAGATCCCGACGACTCTTGTCGCTCAGGTGGATTCGAGTGTCGGGGGCAAGACAGGGGTCGACCATCGGCTCGGCAAGAATCTTATTGGTGCGTTTTATCAACCAAGGGCAGTGTGGATTGATCCGTTAACCCTTCGCACATTGCCCATGCGTGAGTGGGTCGCTGGGCTCGCTGAAGTGATCAAATACGGCATCATCGCTGATGAGCGGTTTTTTGCGTATCTCCAGCGGGAAATGCCTGCCCTCCTCAGACGGCAGCCTGACATCGTTGCAGCGATTGTGAAGCGATCCTGCGAGATCAAAGCCGAAGTGGTGGTGGCGGATGAACGGGAGTCTGGTCGCAGGCGTATCCTCAATTATGGCCATACGATCGGGCATGCGATTGAAGCGTTGGGCGGGTATGAATCCCTTATCCATGGCGAGGCGGTGGGGATTGGACTCGTTCAGGAGGCCGACCTTTCTTGTTCCCAGGGTATCTGTGATCGAACCGTTGTCGAGGAGATTCGAGGCCTCGTACGGGCAGCAGGGCTAAGCGATTGTATGCCTGCATTTTCAGCCGCCAGGGTATGGAAGGCCATGCTTCATGACAAGAAGGTTTCGGGGGGGCAAGTCGTGGGTGTATGGCCGGAACGCATCGGAGATGTCCGTATGGCGCCGATAGAAGAGACGGTGTTTCGTCGATGGTATGCAGATTTGCGCTCCACTTCTGCCGGCGGTCAGTCGCGTTGCAAAGCATCTCTTCAGAGGCGGAAGTAGGCCGAGTCAGCCAGGGACAAGATGATTAAGGAGACACGTGATAGATTCGAATGTCGGTTGTTAGAAGTCCTCCACCGTTCACGAGCAAAGGAGCCTCCATTGGCGTGCCTCAAGTGAGGGGATAATGATGCCCAACGGTGTCCCATCTCAATGGGACACCGTTGGGATTTCCGGGGGAGTCGATAGGAAGCGTATCAATGCGCATGCTCCGGATCGCCATGGCTCAGATCAATCCGACGGTCGGCGACATCGCCGGGAACACACGTCTGATCAAGTCCTGGATCAACGAGGCGAGGAACGCGAAAGCCGATCTGGTGGCATTTCCAGAGCTGGCGGTGACCGGCTATCCCCCTGAAGATCTGCTCTTGAAACCGACTTTCGTCGCAGACAATCAGCGGGCGCTCGATGAGATTGCGAAAGCGTGCAAGGGCCTCGTGGCGGTGATCGGATACGTCGGTAAAGGTGCTGCGGGCGGGGACAAGTCGCATGTGGCCAACGTCGTGACTGCAGGCCAGCATGAACTCTCCAATGCGGCGGCGATTGTGACGGAGCGCCGGGTGCTCTCGAGTTACAGCAAGTGGCTCCTGCCGAACTACGGCGTGTTCGATGAAAGCCGCTATTTTCATCCCGGTCGTAGAGTGTCACTGGTGACGCTAAACGGGGTGACGGTCGCCGTCAACATTTGCGAAGACATTTGGTTCCCGGACGGGCCAACTCTCCTTCAGGCTACGGCGGGGGCTGAAGTGATCGTGAATATCAATGCGTCGCCGTTTCACATCGGGAAGAGCCGCGCGCGTGAGCAGATGCTCGCGACCAGGGCCCGGGAAAATGGCGTCATTCTGACCTACACCAATACGGTCGGCGGACAGGATGAGTTGGTGTTTGACGGCAACAGTGTGATTCTCGATCAGGCTGGCGACGTGATCGCCCGTGGCCGGGCATTTCAGGAAGATCTGCTCCTGGCCGATTTGAACGTCGAGGCGGTTGCACGGGGACGTATGGCTCGCGGACGAAAGAAGGCTCTGAGTGGGAAAGCCGCAGCGGCCGTCGATCGTCTGGCTGTGAAGGGACCGACCGTACAAACGAAACGGACCCGACTCGTCCCGGCGCTGGTGGAGCCGCTGGGCGAGATCGAAGAGGTGTATCAGGCACTGACCTTGGGTGTAAAAGACTACGTCCGGAAGAATGGGTTCAGGCGAGTCGTGATCGGACTAAGCGGAGGAATAGATTCGGCAGTAACCGCCGCGATTGCCGTGGATGCCCTTGGCCCGGAGAATGTACTCGGCGTCTTTATGCCATCCCCTTATACCTCACAAGAGAGCGTTGAAGATGTTGGCGAGCTAGTCCGTCGGCTTCGTATCGAATTGAAGGTGGTGACGATTACGCCGACATTCGACTCCTATCGGAAGGCCATGGCACCCTTGTTTAAAGGAAAACAGCCGGACGCAACGGAGGAAAATCTACAGGCCCGGATTCGAGGCAATATCCTCATGGCCCTGTCAAATAAGTTCGGCCACCTGGTGTTGGCAACGGGCAACAAGAGCGAAATGAGCGTAGGCTACGCCACGCTCTATGGAGATATGGCTGGTGGTTTTGCGGTGATTAAGGATGTACCCAAGACGATGGTGTATGAATTGGCTCGGCTCCGAAACGTGCGAGACATATCACCGGTGATCCCCAAACGAATCCTAGATCGACCGCCGAGCGCCGAATTGAAGCCCAACCAAAAGGATGAAGACACGTTACCACCCTACTCGCTGCTTGACCCGATTCTCCAGGCATACGTAGAAGAAGACCGCTCCCTCGAAGAGATCGTCGAAGCTGGATTTGAAAGGGCCATGGTGGCGCGCGTGATTACGATGGTGGACGGCAGCGAGTACAAGCGACGTCAGGCGCCGATCGGCATCAAGATCACACACCGTGCGTTCGGCAAGGATCGCCGGATGCCCATCACGAACGGCTATCGTACTTCCTAGCAGGATGTTGAATAACCCGCCAACACTCTCACCCCCATGAGTCGTCCCTCGACTCAGCTCGGGGCCTTGAACCAGTCGAAGGGTCGAACCGTAAAGCGTATCTCGTGATAAATGTCCCAGCTGGAAACTGCTGCCGCGCCTCCATGTAAGACGTGGTCCGCCCCGTGGCTGCTGCCGACGGCGATGCGTGTTGCAGCAGGTGAGAGTCGATGTGGGTCCAGTGTCATCCACCGAAGCGATCCGATTGACTTCCGGGAACCTATGCTGGTGAGTCTTGGCGTATTTGCAGAGGTTTTGTGCTATTTCGGCGTTGTGTGGAAGGGGTGGATGGGCTATGATGACAAGCTCTACTTGTTGGGATTCACGGTGTGGTTTGCACCATCGGGACCCAGGCGACAGGGTTATTCGTCTCAAAGACAATCACTGCCCCCCGGCTGATGAGGTGTTCTGAGAGAAGACAGCGCAGTTCGGTAGTCAAGATATTAGAATGGCCGCGGTAGCCTCGTTTGTCGCGGTCGGTACGTGGATGATTCCGAAGGCCGTTGATGAAACGGTGGGGTTTCTGGTGTCACTTGCAGATGAATCGACTGGATTGGACATCAGTCAGCGCAATGAGTGAACATGTTCGTCTATGGAAATGACGCATCGACCAAACGATGATGCCGGCGATCCGAGTGACGATAATTGATCAGCGTCCTCTGGCCAGTCAGGCAAGGAGGCATGCACATGAAACTGGTTGAAGCCATCGTCAAACCGTTTAAGTTGGATGAAGTCAAGGATGCATTGTTGGAAGTAGGTGTTCAAGGCATGACCGTGTCGGAAGTGAAAGGGTTTGGCCGCCAGAAGGGCCATAAGGAGACCTATCGGGGTCAGGAGTATACGATCGAGTTTGTGCCCAAAGTAAAAATCGAGGTGGCTGTGACGGACGCGCAGGTGCCTCGGGTAATCGAGGCGATCACCCGGGCAGCCAAGACCGGCAGTATCGGGGACGGAAAAATCTTTGTTCGCGATGTGAGCAGCGTTGTGCGGATCCGAACCGGGGAAACTGGAGAAACTGCGTTGTGATAATGAAGACCGATCTGACCGGTTCTCGTCCTTCCTCAAGCGAGGTCGAAGCGTCGAAGATCGAAGCGATGCTTGCTGAACGGCGTCGCGTGATCGCTCAGCAGGTGCTAGGCGGTGCATCGGGCGCTGAGACCCTAGCTGCCATGACCGACCTAGTCGACGGCCTCATTGTTGGGCGCTATCGCGACGCGGTTCGGCACGGTGATGAGGTGATTGCCAACGCCGGACTCGGCGAGTGCTGCGTCATGGCATTGGGTGGATATGGGCGGCGGGAATTGGCTCCCCATTCGGACATCGATCTCATGTTTCTATTCCGTACAGGGGCGGGCGATGCAGCAGAGTCCTTCGTCCGCGCCGTGCTTCATCCGCTATGGGACTGTGGGTTCCAAGTCGGGCACAGTATGCGGACCCTCGCCGAGAGTATCGAGTTGGGTCAAGCCGACTCGACGGTGAAGACCTCCATGATGGAAGCGCGGTTTCTTGCCGGTAGTGCCGAGTTGTTTCAGGAATTTCGGCGCCGGTATTTACGAAAAGTCGTCGGGAAGAATACAGACATCTATCTCGATCAGAAGCTCGAAGAGCGGCGACGGGAATACGAAAAGTTCGGCGAAACGGTATATCTCCTGGAGCCAAATGTGAAGAAGAGCAAGGGAGGCCTTCGGGACCTGCATCTCCTCCTGTGGGCTGGCATGGCCCGCTATCAGGCGCCGACGATTCGTGAACTGTCCGATCGGGGCATTCTGTCAAGAGCTGACTCGCTGGCTTTGACGGAGGCGCGAGAATTTTTGTGGCGGGTGCGCGCGTTGCTGCACGTGCATGCAGGAACGGCGCAAGAGATTCTTTCATTCGATGAACAGGTCTGGCTCGCGCAGCATTTCGGGTATCGGGATCAGCCACATTTGCTGGCCGTCGAGCAGTTCATGCAACAGTACTATCAGCAGACGATGGGGCTGCACGAACGCTGCATGCGATTTGTCGAGCGTTGCCGGAGTGTGCCGCTGTGGCGCCGGCTCGCCCAGTTCTTGCCGGCTCCTCGTGTGGATCGATACTTTGTCGTACGGAGCGGCCAGTTGATGGTGGCGGACGAGCATCGCGCGAAAGTACTGGAAAGCCCGGTGCTTTTGCTTCGTCTCTTCGATCTAGCCAGGGAGAAGGGACTGACGATTGCGCCTTCGTTGCTAGAAGCCGTTCATCGTCACGGCGATCACGTGGCAGGTGATGCATACGACCAGCCGGAAGTCAGCCGCATCTTTCTCCGGATCATGGCCGGTCCGAGAACTGCGCCGACATTGGAGGCTATGCATCGCGCCCACTTGCTCGAAAAGTTGGTTCCGGCGATGGGGACCGTGCGCGGGTTGATGCAGTTCAACCGGTATCACAAGTACACAGTCGACGAGCACAGTTTGCTGGCCGTCGGCCGGGCTGAAACCTTGGCGAGTGAGCCAGGCGTGTTGGGAGACGTCTATCGCAGCATCAGGCGCAAAGATATCCTCCATCTAGCCGTGTTGATGCATGATTTAGGAAAGGGACAAGAGGAAGATCACGGCGATGTTGGCAAAAAACAGGCGGAGCAGGTTGGACTCCGGCTTAGATTGGATGAACAGGATCTGCGGACGCTCGCTTTTCTTGTCCACCGGCATCTGCTCATGGCCCATACTGCCTTCCGCAGAGACCCCAACGATGAGAAGGTCGTGCTTTGGTTCGCTCGCGAAGTCGGCACCCCCGAAGTGCTCAAGAAACTGGTCACCTTGACAGCGGCCGATATCGCAGCGGTCGGACCTGGCATGCTGACGAAGTGGAAAGAGTCGCTCTTGATCGAACTGTACGTGAGAACGATGCCAGAACTCTCAGGCGAGCGTGAAACTCAAGGTGCACCGGATCGGTTTGCTCAAGTGGTTGAAGGAGTCAGCCGCCAACCGATCTTAGCGGGAAACGAAGGTGTGGATCGAGCTTGGGTTGAGACTCAGCTTAGACTGTTCCCTGAACGGTACGTGTACGGGACGACTCCTGCCCGCATAGCGGCGCACCTGTCGGCGGTGCGGCGGCTCCATTCGGGCGAAGTGGTCGTGGAGTCGGACTTCAATCGGGAACTAGGGACCTGCGAGTATGCAGTGATCGCCCACAACGAATTGACACCGGGGATCTTCTCCAAAATTGCGGGGGTGATGGCGGGCAGCGGATTGCAGATTCTCGATGCGCAGATTCTCACGAGGAAGGACGGCATCGTCGTCGATGCCTTCCAGGTGATAGACCCCGACCATCGGGGCGAACCGCCGGCCGAACGCAGGCGCACTGTGGGCGAGCGCATCGCCGCGGTCCTCAAAGGATGGGAGCATGTCGACGACGTGCTAAGACGAGGCGCCCGGTTGAAAATGACGCGCCCTCTGCCGAAAGCACGTGACGCACCGGAAGTGCGCATCGACAACGAAACATCCGACGGATTCACGATCATCGACATCTTTGCCGACGATCGGCAGGGCCTGTTGTATGTGATCACCAACGCGATCTTCCAGCTCGGTTTGTCGATCCATGCGGCGCGCATCTCGACCAGGCTGGATCAGGTGGCCGACGTGTTCTATGTAACGGATCAGGCCGGGAAGAAGTTGCAGGATCACCTGCGGCTCGAGCGGATACGAATAGAGATCGAACAGGCAATCGAATCGTTTCTTGAACCGAAGGCGGCGTAACACGAACGTACCGGCAGGTCATTGTGAAAGGTCTCTGAAAGGAGGAGGGCATGAACGCGCGTGAGGTGTTGGAGTTTGCCAAGAAACACAAGGTCCGGATGGTGGACCTGAAATTCGTGGATCTGCCGGGAACGTGGCAACATTTCACCATCCCTGTGAGCGAACTGACGGAGCAGTTGTTTAAAGATGGGTCCGGACTGGATGGATCATCCATTCGTGGGTGGAGGGCCATCAACAACAGCGATATGCTGATGGTTCCTGATCCCGCGACGGCCTGCATTGATCCATTTACGGCGGTGCCGACACTCAGCCTGACCGGCAATGTGGTGGACCCGATTTCTCGTGAGAATTATGAGCGCGACCCGCGGTTTGTCGCCCAGAAGGCTGAAAAATATCTTCAGAGCACCAAGATCGGCGACATGTCTTCCTGGGGGCCCGAAGCCGAATTTTTTATCTTCGATCATGCCCGCTACGATCAAACCAGCCACAGCGGCTACTACTATATTGACTCGGAAGAAGGCATGTGGAACATGGGGCAGGAAGGGAAAAATCTGGGCGGCAAGATCCGCCACAAACTAGGCTACTTCCCCGTTCCTCCGTCCGATACCCAGCAGGACATCCGCAGCGAAATGATCCTCGAGATGGAAAAGGTCGGCATTGTAGTCGAAAAGCACCACCACGAGACAGCGACGGCGGGTCAGGCCGAGATCGATATTCGGTTCGATTCACTCGTAAGGATGGCGGATAAGATGATGATGTATAAATACATCGTCAAGAATGTGGCTCGTCGCCACGGCAAGACGGTGA
>JBQTHY010000211.1:0-3938 GCA_052389395.1 Nitrospiraceae bacterium
GCCCTACCGCTCCTGGGTGACGCAGTACCGAATTTCTCTGGATGAACTGCCGGAGCCGCTCAACGTCCCGCAGCCCGACCATCCGAGTATCCGTCAGCGGCAGCAAGCCTTCGGCTATACGGTCGAAGAGCTCAAGATGGTGATCATCCCGATGGTAGTGGAGGGGCAAGAAGCGGTCTCTTCGATGGGGACCGACACACCGCTCGCGGTCTTGTCCGAACGCCCGCAATTGCTCTTCAAATATTTCAAACAGCTCTTCGCGCAGGTGACCAATCCGCCGATCGATCCGATTCGCGAAGAACTTGTCATGTCGCTTACGACCAGTATCGGGCCCAAACCGAATCTGATGGACGAGCACCCTGAATCCTGCCGCCGGATACGTGTCAAGCAGCCGATCCTGACGAACGCTGATCTCCAGAAGATTCGGGAAATCGCCGATCCACACTTCAGGAGTAGGACGCTCAAGATGCTCTTCCGCGTCGCCGAAGGGCCGGAGGGGTTGGGCGCGGCGGTGGATGATCTCTGCCGCCAGGCCTCGCGGGCGATCAAAGAGGGATACAAGTTCCTCATCCTGAGTGATCGCGGCGTCAACGACGAGTGGGCACCGATTCCAAGCGTGTTGGGCATCGCGGCGGTGCACCATCATCTGGTCCGCGAATGTACGAGAACGGAAGTGGGGTTGATCGTCGAAAGCGGCGAGCCGCGCGATGTGCATCAATTTGCCTGTCTCATCGGCTACGGTGCCGGCACGGTGAATCCCTATCTGGTGTTTGAATCGCTCGTGGACATGGAGCGAGACGGGTATCTGCCGGAGGGGCTGGATGCCCAGACTGCGGAGGGTAAGTTCATTAAGGCCATCAACAAGGGTCTGCTCAAGATCTTCTCCAAAATGGGCATCTCCACGGTGCAGTCCTATTGCGGCGCGCAGATTTTCGAGGCGATCGGGTTGAACCACGAGGTGGTCGATCGCTACTTCACGGGAACTGCCTCGCGTGTCGAAGGCATCGGCATCCACGAGATCGGCGAAGAGACCTTGCGGCGTCACCGCGTGGCCTACGAGCCGACACCGATCCGGCAGCTCGATTTCGGGGGCGAGATCCACTACCGCGTGCAAGGCGAACACCACAACTGGAACCCCGAGACCATCTACAAACTCCAGCATGCGACCAAGTCGAACGATCCCACGACCTATGCCGAATTCGCGCAGCTGGTGAACGACGAGAGCAAACGGCGGTCAAACCTGCGCGGCTTACTCGACTTCAAATTCCCGCCGAAAGCGATTCCACTGGACGAAGTTGAGCCGGCGAAAGAAATTGTCAAGCGATTCACCACCGGCGCCATGTCCTTCGGCGCGATCAGCAAGGAGGCGCACGAGACGCTGGCGATCGCGATGAACCGGATCGGCGCCAAGAGCAACACGGGGGAGGGCGGCGAAGATCCGGAGCGGTTCGTCCCGCTGCCGAACGGCGACTCGAGGAATTCTTACATCAAGCAGGTAGCCTCGGCGCGGTTCGGCGTTACGTCGCACTACTTGATCAACGCCAAAGAGCTGCAGATCAAGATGGCGCAGGGAGCCAAGCCCGGTGAGGGGGGGCAGTTGCCGGGCCACAAAGTCGATGAAATCATCGCCAAGCTTCGGTATGCCACGCCGGGCGTGCAATTGATTTCGCCGCCGCCCCACCACGACATCTATTCGATCGAAGATTTGGCTCAGCTTATTTTCGATCTGAAGAACTCGAACCCCGACGCGGCCATCTCAGTCAAGCTGGTGGCCGAAGTGGGAGTAGGCACGGTCGCGGCCGGGGTCTCGAAGGCCCATGCGGACAAAGTCTTGATCAGCGGCGACTCAGGCGGCACGGGCGCCTCGCCTCTGGCCTCGATCAAATACGGAGGAGTCCCGTGGGACTTGGGCTTGGCGGAGACCCACCAAACGCTCGTGCTGAACGATCTGCGCGGACGAATTTGCGTCGAAACCGACGGCCAAATGAAAACCGGCCGCGACGTTGCGATCGCCGCGTTGCTCGGCGCCGAAGAGTTCGGCTTCTCAACCGCGCCGTTGATCGTCGAAGGCTGCATCATGATGCGGAAGTGCCATCTCAACACCTGCCCGGTGGGGGTGGCGACGCAAGACCCAGTCTTGCGAAAGAAGTTCGTCGGCCAGCCCGAACATGTCGTGAATTACTTCTTCTTCGTGGCTGAAGAGCTGCGGCAGATCATGGCCAAGCTCGGAGTCCGCACCGTGAGCGAAATGATCGGACGCGTGGACAAACTGAAAGCTCAGAAAGCCATCGACCACTGGAAGGCGAAGGGCTTGGATCTCACGCCGCTCTTGAAGATGCCGGAGGTTGGTCCGGAGGTGCCACGCTACTGCGTGCAGGAACAGAACCACGGCCTTGCTGACATCCTCGACACCAAGCTGATCAAGCTCTGCGAGCCGGCGATCGAGAGGGGAGAAAAGGTCACACTGGATTTGCCGATCCGGAACGTAAACCGCACGGTCGCCACGATGCTGTCCAGCCGTATCGCAAAAAAATATGGGCTCGAAGGATTGCCACCCGACACGATCACGATCAAGTTTACCGGATCGGCGGGCCAATCCTTCGGCGCATTCATCTCGCGCGGCATCACGCTGATTCTTGAGGGAGAATCGAACGATTATCTTGGCAAGGGTCTCTCGGGCGGTAAAATCGTGGTCTTTCCGCCGAAGAACGCGATCTTCAATCCCGAAGAAACTATTTTGATCGGGAATACGTCGCTCTATGGCGCCACTCAGGGCGAAGCCTATTTTTACGGCATGGCAGGCGAGCGGTTCGCGGTCAGAAACAGCGGCGTGCGAGCGGTAATCGAAGGGACCGGCGATCATGGCTGCGAGTATATGACCGGCGGCGTCGTCGTCGTGCTCGGCCAGACCGGTCGGAATTTCGCGGCAGGGATGTCCGGGGGCGTGGCCTTCGTGCTCGATGAGTCAGATAAGTTCCAATCCCGCTGCAACCTTGGTATGGTCGAGCTGGAGAAGGTGACGACGGCCGAGGACAAGAAACAGCTACACGAGATGATCACCTCCCACTTCTTGTACACCGGCAGCCGCAAGGCCAAACAGGTGCTCGATGCCTGGGATACTACCTTACCCAAGTTTGTGAAGGTCATGCCGATCGACTACAAGCGTGTGCTCGAAGAACGGAGACGCAAAGCGAGGGTAGCAAAGACGTGAAACGTCAACCGTCAGGCGTGCGCAAGGAGAACGTAGAGCGTCGTTCGTGAAGCGTCCCCCGATTGGACTCGGCCTGCGACGAGCTCGCTCCGGCCGAGCTCAGCGTCGAGGCCAGTCGAGTCGGACGAGGGGCCAGCCGAAGCACGAATCGCACGACACTCGCGAGATACGAGCAGCGAACGACGAAAGACGAACTGGAAATGGCTGATCCGAAAGGTTTCATGAAATTTGCCCGCGAGGGGCCGAAACGTCGCCCGGTCGAGCTGCGTGTGCAGGACTGGAAGGAATTCTACGAGCCGATCTCGGAAGAAAAGCTTCAGGTCCAAGGGGCGCGTTGCATGGACTGCGGTGTGCCGTTTTGCCAAAGCACGAACGGTTGCCCGGTTGTGAATCTCATTCCGGAATGGAACGACCTCGTGCACCGGGGCCGTTGGCGCGATGCCCTCAAGGCTCTGCACACCACCAATAACTTCCCGGAATTTACCGGCCGCCTCTGTCCCGCACCTTGCGAATCAGCCTGCGTGCTCGGAATCAACAGTGATCCGGTGTCGATCCGCGTCATCGAATGGAACATCATCGACCGAGGCTTCAACGAAGGACTCGTGCAGCCGATCCTGCCGACGGGAAAAACCGGCAAGACGGTGGCCATCGTCGGCTCAGGACCGGCCGGTCTTGCCGCGGCCCAGCAATTGGCCCGCGCGGGCCACAGCGTGACGTTGTTCGAGAA
>JBQTHY010000212.1:0-20795 GCA_052389395.1 Nitrospiraceae bacterium
TAAGGTTTTTACCACTCCGATGAGTTGGATCATGGCCGAGCCGAAACGTCTGATCGTCGTCAAGTCTTCAAGTCAAATCGCCCGACTTTCGGACTTGATGACCTTAGACACCTCATAACAACACCGACGTCAGGAAATAGTCCCACACGAGAATCAGGACCGACGACAACACGACGGCTTCTGTCGTCGCGGTGCCCAACCCTTCTGCACTCATCCGGGTGTAAAACCCTTTATAGCAGCAGACCCAACTCACGATGAGACCGAAGCTGATGGATTTTAGAAAACCGCCATACACGTCTTTCCATTCGACGGAAGACTCCATCGAGTTCCAGTACGAACCGGCACTCACTCCCAACAGGTCCACTCCTACGACATACCCTCCATAAATTCCCACCACATCGAAGATCGCGACCAACAAGGGAACACCGATCAGTCCCGCCACCAACTTCGGAGCAATCAGATACTGCAGGGGATTGATCGCCATGGTATCGAGCGCGTCGATTTGCTCCGTAATCCGCATGATTCCGATCTCTGCCGTCATGGCCGAACCGGCCCTCGCTGTGACCATTAAGGCGGCAAGGACAGGACCGAGTTCGCGAATCATGCTGAGCGCAACCGCCGACCCCAGCAGCCCCTCGGAGCCAAACTTACGGAGTGTGTAGTACCCTTGCAGGGCAAGGACCATCCCCGTGAATCCCGCGGTCAGGACTACCACAAATGTCGACTTGTACCCGATGAAGTGCAGCTGTTTGACGATCTGAACGACTCGAAGGGGAGGACGCAGCAGCCAGGCAAAAGACGACAGCACGAAGATGAGCATCCGGCCCATCTCGCCCACATAGGTCAAGACCCAATGGCCGATCCGTTCAAGAATTTTCACAGTCTACCCGTAAGCGTCCTCTCCTTTGCCTCCTCAGTCGCCATCACTGCGGCATAGCGCTGAAAGAAGGCAGTCAAGTTCTTTGCAGCCGTCAGACTCTGTCGACGAAGCCGGCCCAGACTCAAGAGGCTTGAAGGGGCACCCAGTACTGCTACAATCCCCTTGAGCCAGCCAGTGGGCCTGAGAAAATGATTGAAGTCAAGTGGCAGATCTTCATCCAGCAGATCGGATACCGCTCGCACGATGAGGAAGGGTACCTGGGCTCGCTGCGCCGCGATCGCCAAGGCCGTACTCTCCATGTCGAGACCTATTGCCCCGGTTGTGCGCGCCAAGCTCTGTTTCTCCGACGCGCTGCCAATGATCCGATCGGTGGAGGCAAATCGGCCGATATGGTTCGGCGGCACCGCGCCGTCTATCAGCGCCAAGACCGCCTCCCGCTCAAGCCCAGGCACCTCAATCGCCCGCGCGTTTTCTGAGCCCTGAGTCCCGGTTAACACTACGTCACGTCCGATCAACAGCGATCCAATTTCTGCTTTGATGAGCGCACATGCAAATCCCGTTGATACCGCCAGGGCAAATGGCTGGCGACCGAGCAGCTGAGACGCGGCTTGACCGGCTTTCTCCAGACCCACTCCAGTCCGAGCCAGCCAATATTCCCGACGACCTACTGTGCAGACAGACACAGAGACTCTGTCGATTCGTCGTGCGACGCCTGAAGGCAATGCAGCCTGAACCGCCCCCA
The DNA here is from genome assembly GCA_052389395.1 of Nitrospiraceae bacterium. Classification (GTDB taxonomy): domain Bacteria; phylum Nitrospirota; class Nitrospiria; order Nitrospirales; family Nitrospiraceae; genus Nitrospira_D. The sequence continues at coordinate 1,623 of JBQTHY010000212.1, forward strand.
TCTCCCATGGGGTTGCGGCAAAGATGGCACTGCTTTTCAGTGGTTCCGTACCCAATGGCGGAGGACAAACGACCGGAGGAAGAGGACTCGTAGCGGTCAACGCTCAAACCGGTAGGACCCAGCCCTCTGGACTTGGAGACGTATCTCATCAGCCCGCATCTTCCCACGGGACCGGAGATTGCGATACATAGAAAGGGCCCAGAGGGGGAAATACTGACAATACCAGTGGTATCGGAGATAAAACACACGAGGAAATCCTGTCCCCGTATGACGAACCTCTTCCCACGATCCATCTTTCATTTGATGGCGAAGGAGAAACTGCACCCCGCGCGCAACACTAAATGAATCCGCCATCCCCGCTGACATCAAAGCCATCAAAGCCCATGCGGTCTGCGAAGGCGTGCTTCCTCCCTTTCCGCTGTGCGCGGCATCGCCGTACGACAGGCATGACTCACCCCACCCACCATCGGGATTCTGCCTCGATTCCAACCAGGAGACAGCCTGACGGATGTAGGGAGCCGAGAGGTCTTCCCCGATGGCACGAAGTCCTGCCAAGACAGACCACGTTCCGTAGATATAGTTGACACCCCACCGTCCGTACCAGCTCCCATCTTCCTCCTGTTCCTTCTTGAGAAATGCCAGGGCTGGGGCGACCGCGGGATGCGTGTTGTCGTACCCTAATGCGGCGAGCATCTCCAGGCATCGCCCAGTAAGATCGGATGTGCTGGGATCGAGCAAAGCCCGATGGTCGGCAAAGGGAATATGGTTGAAGACAATGCGGTTGTTGTCCTTATCGTACGAGCCCCACCCTCCATCAGATCCTTGCATCGCGACCACCCACTGCACGCCGCGACGAATCGAGTCTTCCAGATCGGCCTTCTGAGGCATCTTCAATTTGGCCAGCGCCATGAGCACCACGGCGGAGTCATCGACGTCCGGATACAGCTCGTTCTCAAACTGGAAATACCACCCACCCGGCTGAGCCTTCGGCGAGGAGATGATCCAGTCACCCACCGTCTTGGTCTGCCTGGACATGAGATAGTGCCCGGCCTTTTGCAGCGCAGGATGGTTCTGCGGCAACCCCGCTTCAATCAGCGCATTCATAAGCAACGAGGTATCCCAGATAGGAGAGAAGCAAGGCTGAAGATGGACGGTGGGAACATCCTGACCGTCGAGCGACACCGAACCATAGACTTCCAAGTCTTCGATTTCGCGGAGCGCCTTCACCACCAAAGGATCATCCGTGTCATAGCCCAGACAGTGCAGCGCTATGATGGAGTTCGCCATGGCTGGATAGATCCCGCCTAAACCACCGGACCCTTTGAGGTGCTCCAACATCCAGGTCGCCGCCTTATGCAGCGCCTTCTCCCGCAGCGCAGTGAGGGGCATCCGGTCGTAAAACTTCAGCATCGCATCGAGCGCGACGAAGAAATTATGTGGAGTGAACCATTTTTGATCCTTATTGAATGGTGGGAACTTCCAATACCGAATCTCTCCGCGCGGCATGGGATACAATTCTGCAATGCCCTGCTCATGAGGAATTCGACAGACCGGCCGGTTCGCGAACACGATGAGCAATGGAATCAAGACCGCGCGCGACCAATACGAGATGGCATACACGCTGAAGTAGAAACGCTTCGGCAGCAACATGATCTCCGCCGGCATATGCGGAATACCTTCCCAATCGTACTGATCGAACAATGCCAGCGCGATCTTGGTAAACACGTTGGCTTGAACCACTCCGCCCATTGCCAGGATTCTCTCCTTCGCTCGGACCATGAATGGTTCATCCGCAGACACCCCGCTCAACTTCAGCGCGAAATAGGCTTTCACTGACGCACTCACCTCCGCCGGCCCGCCGTAAAAAATCGGCCACCCGCCATCAGGCAACTGCATGGCCTTCAGGTAACGGACGGCCTTTTCCTCTCGACCAGGATCCACGCGATCAAGAAATCGGCGAAGCATCAAGTATTCGGAGGTCAACGTCGTATCCGCTTCGAGCTCGGCGACCCAATAGCCTTCGGCATACTGGCGACTGAGAAACCAGGCGTTGCTCCGTCTGATTGCGTCATCGATCGCATCGGGCTGGCTGACGGTGTGACTGGCTGGCCGGCGAATGGAGGGATCCAATGAGGGCAAGACGGTTACCTTCTCCGAAACAAGCCGTAAAGGAGGTCCTGGAGAATACTCAGCGGCGTGACTGAGTTTTCCCTGACCGTACGAGAACAGGCTGTCGGAGAAGCGGCTTAAGAACGCCTTGATGAGTTTCATGAATTTCAAGGGCTCGAATGATTCGAATGAGATGGGCGAAATGGAACAGCGTATTCCCCTGCCTCCGCTCATCAGAAGCTCATCGCGACTCAGTCGCCGAGTTGTCTATCGGACGGCTTATAACAGACACTCTGAACTGAGTCAAGCGAAGGATGAGTGAAGTCCTCTGAACTATTCAGGATTTAGGACAACGGAGGGCGCATTCCTCATGGACCTGATGCATCTACGTGATGCCAGGGCGGGGTGAATGAAGTGAGAAGTTGAACGATGCGCTACATTCCCGCTGTTCGGGGTGATGGCGGTGATCGTCGATTATTCCCGCTCAAGAACGACTCCCGACCACTTTTTCTTCCCACGTTCTCATGTGTAATCCGAGCATTGCACCAGCCATAGTAGCCATCTGATAGGAAATGAATTGACTCCATAGAGACACTGCCGATATTGCCATGGAATCAATTACAATCGGGGCAACGAGATAGTGATAAAGAATAAGCACACCGACAACAATTGCACCAAGGCTACGAAAAGAAAAGCCGATAGCGAAACTGAGTACGAAATAGCTAAGCTGATAGAGGATTAACTTGGTAAGAATCACCTGTCGTGTTATTTCAGCAGCTTCCTTTCCGACGGGATCAGAGGATTTTATCAAAGGATCAAGGAGTTCATGTTGCAACTGGCCAGCCAGATAATTCCCCGCCAGATACAGACCTCCAATGAGGAGAATTGTAAATACCTTGCTGAACGCTTTGCCTATCCAAGTCAGACCCTTTCTCATTTCACATACACCACGTGAATTACCACATGGATAAGAGAAAGTTATTCATGGAGGATTTCCACGTGCCACGGAAGATGGCGTCATTGCTTGTTTTGCACCTCCCAAGCTGAGGCGCTGCGCACGCGGCTCATCAGCCGTACTGGAATAGCCGGGCGCTCGGATTTCCAGAATTCAAGACACACCAAATCTACGCCACTCACGCTGCCGCAGCGGCAAGCCTTGCGCCAGTGCAACGTCAAGCAATTTGCCCGCTTATACCGCTTCTACAAGTCGGCATCGTAGAAGCGAAGGGTCCGATTGCCGACTGGATCGATGGTGGCGATGAGATTGACGACGGCGTTGTCAGCAATGAGGGAATAGTCCCTCGGCTCTACGCCAGCTGAAGCTCCCCCACTCGGACGGAGACAAGCTTGGACACTCCTGGTTCTTCCATCGTGACACCGAAGAGTGAATCGGCGATTCCCATCGTCTGCTTACTATGGGTTATGACGAGAAACTGGGCGTTCTGCGCCAATTCCCTCAAGACGCTCGTGAACCGCCCGATGTTTTCTTCATCCAGCGGCGCATCAATTTCGTCCAAGAGACAGAATGGCGTCGGCCTGATGAGGAAGCTCGCAAACAACAACGCCATCGCCGTGAGCGTCTTCTCTCCGCCTGACAACATTGTGATGCTCTTGAGGCGCTTCCCGGGAGGCTGCGCGACGATCTCAACCCCAGGCTCCCGGTCTGCGGTGCGCTCCCCGTTTTCTGAAGGAGGCTCGTCGACCAGCTGGAGCTCCGCCCGTCCGCCGGAAAAGAACTGAATGAAGACCTCTGCAAACTTCTGCTGCAATTCATTGAACGTGGATACAAACATTTCTTTCGTCGTCCGCTGGATCCGATGGATGATCTCCTTCAGCGACCTGATCGAGTTCGACAGATCCTGCTCCTGCGCCGACAGGAATCTGTGGCGTTCTTCAAGCTCTTGGTGCTCGCTGATCGCGGCCAGGTTGATCGGCCCCATCCGATCCAGGCGATCGCGAAGCTTCTGCAAGTGCTCTTTCAATTCGGCTTCGGAACGCTGGTCAGTCTCAGCAGTTGCGCTCGCTTCATGCTCTAATGCCAACTCACCTGATTCTGAATTCTCGCCGAGGAGGGCAAGCGGGTCCAGCTGATAGGTACCCGACAACGTTCCTTCGACGGTCCCCAATTGAGTCCGAAGTTCCGCGCGACGAACCTCGACCCTCATCCGGGCATCCCGAATCACCGACATGCCGCGTCGAAGATCGCTAAGGCGAGCCTCCAGCGCTTGGCTGGCAGCCATCTGCCGGCCCTGTTGTTCCTGCGCTGTCACCAGCTGCCCTTTCACGCGTCCCGCGGTCACGCCGAACTCATGACAAAGAGCTTCCTGGCGAGCCTGTTCAGTCCGGCTCTGCTCGATCGCGGACGTTAAGCTTTCAAGATGCTCCACCAGCCCTTGTTGGCGGTGCTTTGTCTCATGGATCTGTTGCTCCAGCCGAGCCCGATTTGCTTGCTCATGTTCCCGTTTCGCGCGGAGCCCTTCTGCCGTCAGCTTCGCCTCCGTGACACGTTCTTGGAGGGCCCTGATGCTGGAATCGATCTGCTCAACCCGCTCCCGAATTCGTCCCAGCCCGGCTTCCAACCCGTGCTTCTCGCTCGTCCATTGAACCAACTGCGCCTGCACCAAGCGAGACTTTGCGTCAACACGCTGTTGTTCATCGATACCTTTCTGAATTTCTGCGGCCATTCCGCTCAACCGAAGATCAAAGTCACTAAGATTCTGCTGGAGCTTCTCTGCATCCTTATGCAGCGACAAACCCTGCATTTCGGCACCGCGGAGCGAATCCGCGAGTTGTTGACCCTGCTGAGCCAGAGCATGGCTCTTCAGCAAGAGAGCTTCGCGATGCTGTCTGTCTTGTTCAAGCATCGCAACGAGTGACTGGCGTTTGGCTCCAAGGTCGAGCACCTCCCGACGGCGCTCAAGAAGCCCCTGTCCCTCCCGAACCTGCCCACCCGTCATAACCCCCGATCCGTCCAAAACCTCACCAGCGAGGGTCACCAAGATCGGACCATCCGGAGCGGTCCACAACTGTCGCTCCCACAACCCAATAGCCTGATCCAACGATTCAACAAAGACCACGCGATCAAATAGGCAGTCACGGGCTGCGGTACGAGCCGCATCCGTTTGAATGAGGTCTACGGCGCGCCCGATGACACCGGCTTGATCGGCGATCGAATGCCACCACGCACTGGGACTCCCACTTCTCCATCGAGGATGTTGTGGAATGAAACTCCCCCGGCCAAGCCCCTTCTTCTGCAGAAAACCGATCACGCGATGCGCCACCGACGGCCCGTCAACAAACCACCCTCGCACGCGCTCCCCCAGCACCGCCTCGACCGCACGGTCCATTCCGGGCGGGATCGTCAACCATTCAGCGACGGCATCATGCACACCTTCACACGACTTGAGGGCCGTGCTTTCATCGGCTCCCAGCCGGCCATAGCCCATTTCTTCGCGGACCACCCCTTGCAACGCCTCAAGCCGGGAATCCACTCCCGCCAGCTCTTCCGACCGTCGTAGAATCAGCTGATCCAGTGCGTGGAGATCACCCACGACTCGCGCGGCATCTTCCTGTACTGTTTTTTGTTGAGCTCGAAGGCTTGCGACCACCCGATCTGCCTCTCCGTATTCTCGACGCACCGAGTCATGACGGCCGACGGCAGCCGCTTGTTGTGCCTGCAGCGCTTCACGCTCCGAAGACAGCCGGCCTCCTCGATCGGCTAGATCCTTCATCCGGCCAGCCAACTGCGTGATTTCCTGCTCCGTGTTTGCCACAAGGACTGCCAGCTGCAGAACATCTCCGCGTCCACGCTCTTCCTCCTCCACAGCCGAGGCCCGCTGGTGAAGTAGTCGCTCCATTGCATGATCAAGTTCGCCTAGAGCGCGTTCCCCGCCCCCCAATTCCTCTTCGACAGAGGCCAATGAGGACTCGATCGCTTGGAACGCCTCGGTCAGATGATCTTGCGATCGGACCAAGTCATCCAGCTCAGCGGATTCCTGAACTTGCTGCCGTTCGAACAATTGAACCCGACTGCGCTCGACCTCTGACGCGGTAAGCGCCTGCGCTTGCTGCTGCTCCGCACGCGCCAGCTCTTCCCGAAGTTTGCCGATCGAGTCGCCGATCGCGATCGCATTGAGACGAACCTGTTCATGGTCCGCCGTGAGCCGAGCCTGCTCCGCCGCGTTGCCGCCTTCCTGCTGATCCAGACTCAGCACTTCGGCTTCGACCTCTTGTAATCCACTTCGAAGTTCCTTGAATTCCCGCATCAGCAACGTAATCTCAATCCCGCGCGCTTCCTGCTGCACCGTCTGATAGGTCCGCGCCTGACGAGCCTGCCGCTCGAGTGAATTGAGCTGCTTCTTCACTTCAGCAATGATGTCGCGGACACGGAGGAGGTTTTGTTGCGTGGCCTCGAGTTTTCGGAGCGCCTCGGCTCTCTGCTTCTTATAGCGAACGATCCCAGCGGTTTCCTCGATGAGTTCGCGCCTGTCTTGTGGCGAGGCATTCAGAATATGATCAATTTGGCCCTGCGCAATGACTGTATGTCCCTTGCTCCCTGCACGGGTATCGAGCAATAAACTTCGTATGTCCTTGAGTCTGCACGCGGTCTTGTTGATGAGGTACTCACTATCTCCGTTCCGGTACAACCTCCGAGTAATCATCAATTCCTGGAACTCGGTCAACTGGGTGGGCAGGCCAGTCTCTCCCTCAATCTTCATCGTCGCCCGATCAAACCCGCCAACGACCAGCGACACTTCTGCCATACCCAACGGCTTTCTGAGTTCAGTGCCATTGAAAATGATGTCCTCCATCTTTTCGCTTCTGAGTGTTTTGGTGCTTTGCTCGCCCAACACCCACAGGAGAGCATCCACCACGTTGCTCTTCCCGCTCCCGTTGGGCCCGACAATGGCCGTGACTCCCTCGGGAAATTCGATCTTTGCTTCTGCAAAGGATTTGAATCCAAACATGTCCAATGATTTCAAGTGCATCGAGTCACCCTGTACGCAAGTTGCACGATGGTTGGATTCGGGAAACGAACAATCCCCGGCCCTTGTAGCACAGGGGTTCAGAGAAATCAAAAGAAAATACAGCTGGTGGGGGGCCTTAAAAAACTTCCTACAAGATATAGGAAATCTATTGGATGAGACCAGGAGGCAGCTAGCTGACGATATCAGCCGTTGACTTGGTGGCTGGCTCGATCTGGGCGAGTTCCTTCGGCAGCAGAAACTCCACATCCTCTTCGATCACCGTGAGTTCCTCGACTTCTGCTGGGCCGGCCGCTCGCAAGAACGCCACGACTTCCGTGACAAGAACTTCTGGAGCGGAGGCGCCGGCAGCGATCCCAACCGCTTTAGCGGTTTCCAGCCAAGCCGGATCAATGTCGCTGGCCGAGTCTATAAGATAGGACGGAATGCCACATTGCTCCCCCAATTCGCGCAGGCGATTGGAGTTGGAACTGTTCGGCGAACCGATGACAAGAATGACATCGACCAAACGGGACAGCTCCTTAACGGCATTCTGCCGGTTCTGGGTCGCGTAACAGATATCTTCCTGATGCGGGCCTTTGATGTTCGGGAACCGCCGATGCAGCGCGCCGACGATATCCCGGCATTCATCCACACTCAGCGTCGTCTGAGTGACGTAGGAGAGGTTGATGGTATTTTCCACCTGCAGCTTTTCAACATCCTCAACCGAGGAAACCAGGTGGAACTTGTCAGGAATCTGGCCCAACGTCCCGATCACTTCCGGGTGGCCAGCGTGGCCGATGAGGATCAGATCGTACCCTTGGGTATAGTCGCGGTTGACTTCGTTGTGAACCTTGATCACGAGCGGACACGTCGCGTCGATCACATGGAGGCGACGACGATTGGCTTCTTCCCACACCGATTTGGCTACTCCGTGGGCACTGAATATGACCACCGATCCTTCCGGCACTTCACTCAGTTCTTCCACAAACACAGCCCCCTTCTGCCGGAGAGAATTCACCACATGGCGGCTATGGACGATTTCATGTCGGACGTAGATCGGCGCGCCATACCTTTTCAGCGAGAGATCCACGATATCGATCGCTCGGTCGACGCCGGCACAGAATCCGCGAGGATTGGCAAGATATATCTTCATGATGGGAGAGGCTCCTTCAGACTGAATTGCTGCATCCGACGCAACGACAGACCCCAGAATACCGTGGTTCACCTTACGTCAGTTCAGCCGCCCTCGTCAACAGAATTGCCCTCTGGCTATCAGACATCGTACGGTGACGGCATGCTTGACACCATTCCCCCTCCTCCGTAGGCTGTAGATGTCTCATGGGAGCCACCAATCACAAGAAAGTGCTGATCGTCGAAGATGAGCAGGACATTCTCCAGCTCGTCAAACTCTTCCTAGAAAAAGCGGGATTTCGGGTGGCAACGGCCATGACCGGCCCAGAGGGCCTCAGGCGGGTCAAAGCCGAGAAGCCTGATCTGGTTGTCCTCGATCTGATGCTGCCCGAAATGGACGGCCTCGAAGTCTGCAAACGTCTACGCGCCGCGCCAGATACGGCCATGCTCCCCATCATCATGCTGACGGCAAGAGCTGAAGAATCTGACACGATCATCGGCCTTGAACTGGGCGCCGACGATTATGTGACCAAACCCTTCAGCCCTAAGGCACTCGTCGCCCGCGTCAAAGCCTTGCTACGCCGGCTGGAGCGTACCCCCACCAATGGAACAAATTTCTACCGCTATGGTTCCCTTACGATGGATCTTGCACGGCACGAGGTCAGTCTGGGAAAGCAAGAGGTGTCCCTGACCGCAAAGGAATTTGGATTGCTGGAGCATCTTCTCCGCCATCCGGGTCGTGTCCTCACACGGGACGCCCTCCTCAATGCCGTGTGGGGCTACGACTACTATGGGACCACGAGAACGGTGGACGTGCATATTCGCCGGCTCAAACAAAAACTTCCGCTCCTTGAAGAAGCCATCGTGTCCGTGAAATCGCTGGGGTACAAACTCAAAGAACCGTGACGAGTGATAGGTGACAGGTGACGAGTAACCGATTTCCGGCAACTGATTTAGTCTTCCGCGTCACGCGTCAAGGTTCACCAAGCTCGCCGTCCAGAGTCCGGCCGAGGGACGCGTCACGCGTCACGGCCCTATGACGCTGTCGATCCGATGGAAAGTCGCGCTCGGAACGCTCCTGTCGATGGCCTGTGGACTCCTGATCGCAGGCGCGATGGCGATTCAATCCTTCGAACGGCTGCACCTCGCTCAACAGAGCGAGGTGCTAGAAGCAAAAACCAAGCTTGTTGAATACGGGCTCCAACCCCTGTTTCAGTCACCATCACCAAGCCCAACACAATCCCGCCTCCAAGAGATAGCGCGCGACCTTGGCAGCCGAGCCTCAGCCCGTGTCACGTTGGTAGCCGCAAACGGAACCGTCATCGCCGACAGTGCGGTGCAAGATGCCGACTTGTCCGTCGTCGAGAATCATCGGTCGCGGCCAGAAATTCAGCAGGCACTCGCCACAGGACATGGGCAGGACGTTCGGACCAGTCACACCACCGGTGAACGCACGATGTATCGGGCCATAGTCTTGACGCAGCATCGAGACGCTCAGCCGATCGTCGTTCGCGTGGGTCTGCCGATGGTATTACTCGATCGAGAAATCTCCGAATTGAAACAGCATCTCGTTCTGGCCCTTGGCGTCGCCTTCTTTGTTACCCTGTCGCTGAGTATCTGGCTGGCTCGCAGCGTTACGAAGCCGATCTCGGATATCGCGCTGGCCGCTCAGCAGTTGGCCGCCGGTCACCAGACCGCCCCCATCAAGACGACCACGAAAGATGAAGTCGGCCTCTTGGCCACCACGCTCAATTATATGGCCGACCAGCTTCACGCCAAGATCGATGAACTCTCAGAAGATCGAGCCCAGCTTCTTGCCATGCTGACGTCGATGGTCGAAGGCGTTATGGTGCTCGACTATCGCAGCCATGTCTTGCAGGTGAATCCGGCGCTGGAGCGAATGTTCGGCGTCACACGCGCGGAGGCCCGGGGACGCCCCTGCGCGGAGCTGTTCCGCAATCAACAGCTGAACGACCTGGTGACGGCGATTCTGCGCTCGCGGAAGAACCATGAGGATGAAATCGTGCTGGCCCTCACAGGACGATGCCTGCACGTCGAAGCCTCCGTCGCAGGGGGAGAACGAGAAAATGAGGCCTGTGTCGTGCTGGTGTTTCACGACATAACGGAACTGCGGCGTCTCGAAAAGATTCGGAAGGACTTTGTGGCGAATGTTTCCCATGAACTTCGCACTCCACTCACGTCCATCAAGGGATACGTCGAGGCCCTCCTGGACGGCGCCACGGACGATCCCGCTGCCTCGGCGAAATTCCTGGATATCATCCTCAAGCAAAGCGACCGGCTCAATCTGATCATCGAGGATTTGCTGGAACTCTCAAAAATCGAATCGGGCCGCGTCGATTTTAAAAAAAAGCCGCTGGATCTTCGTCCTATCATCGACCGTACGCTGTCAATGATAAAACCCATCGCCGACAAGAACGGCCACCGACTTGTCTCATCGATTGACGATACTCTGCCCTCCGTGACGGGGGATGAAGACCGGCTCGTCCAGGTACTGACCAACCTGCTCGATAACGCCGTAAAATACACGCCGGCGGGCGGGAGCATCACCGTCGGTGCCAAGCTGCTTCCTGCGATCGGGATCACTGAGCCGGGCGGACGGACGATTGAACTGAGCGTGGCGGATACGGGAATCGGCATTCCGGAGCAGGACCGACCGCGCGTCTTCGAACGATTCTATCGTGTCGACAAGGCCCGGTCGCGTGAATTAGGCGGAACAGGACTCGGGCTGGCGATCGTCAAACACATTGTTGAAGAGTATGGAGGGCAGGTATGGGTGGAAGCGAATCAACCGCAGGGAAGTCGGTTTGTGGTGCACTTCCCAGTCAGCACCAGCTTTCGGTTTCCGACTCAGGCTAGCGAAGCCAGGAAGGCATAGACTCCTGCCCCCAGCATACCTGCCCCGGGCAGCGTGAATATCCAGGCTGAGAGGATCTTGCTCGTGAGCCCCCAGCGAACCGCAGAGAGGCGCTTAGTCGCTCCTACGCCCAGGACCGACGACGTAATCGTGTGGGTCGTACTCACAGGGAGACCGAAGTGGGCCGTGAACAGTAACACACCTGCCGCCCCGGTTTCGGCCGCGAATCCGTGAACCGGCTCAAGTTTCACGATTTTGATCCCCAGCGTGCGGATAATCCGCCACCCACCGGCTGTCGTCCCAAGCCCCATCGCCAACGCACAGGCCACGATTACCCAGGTCGGCACTTCAGACGACGTCAATTGTCCAGATGCCACCAGGGCCAGAGTAATCACGCCCATCACTTTTTGGGCGTCGTTCGCCCCATGGCTGAACGCCATGAAGCTCGCCGAGAGGAGCTGCAACCGGCTGAACACCTTCGTCGCAATGCCTCGTGGGACCCGGAAAAAGATCCAACTGACCGTTACCATGATGAGGAACCCCATGCCGAACCCAAAGAGGGGGGAAAGAACCATTGCCTCGAGAATAGCGCGCAGCCCTTTGAACTGGACGACAGCCCAGCCACCGTGCGCCACTGCCGATCCGACGAGTCCTCCGATCAGAGCATGCGAAGAACTGGTCGGCAGCCCCAGCAGTAGCGTGAAGAGGTTCCACAAAATCGCCCCAGCCATCGCACCGGCGACCACCTGGTTCGTAATCGCATCGGCGTAGACAATTCCCCCCCCGATCATCTTCGCCACCGCGGTTGAAAAGAACGCCCCGGCGACGTTCAACCCGCCGGCCAGCAGCACCGCGGCCAGGGGACTCAGAACTCGGGTTGAGACCACCGTCGCCACTGCGTTGGCGCAATCATGCCAGCCGTTCGAAAAATCGAACAGGAGCGCAAGGAACACCGTCAATAATAGCATGCCCGCCAGTTCAGACATGTTGTGTCCAGATTGTAACCCGGGGTGATATTCGCTCGGATTAGCTATGCTTGAGGACAATGCGCTCGAGGATGTTTGAGACATCCTCACAACGGTCGGTCCCCTCCTCAATGGTTTCGTAGATCTCTTTCCATTTGATGACGGAAATCGGATCTTTTTCCTTCTCAAACAGTCCTGAAATGGCATCCCGCGACACACGGTCGGCTTCGTTCTCCAGACTGTTCACTAGTACGCAACACTCCTTGATCTGCGCGTGGGACATGCCGATCCGATCCACGCCGCGACCCACTGCAACGGAGGCCTGATACAGAATATCGGCCAGGCGAATTGCCGACTCGGTCGGCCACGCGATCTTGTAGACCACAAATCGATCCGCCACTGCTTCCACCGCATCGAGGATGTCATCCAGCGCACAGGCCAAATCGTGAATGTCCTCGCGGTCGATGGGCGTCATGAATGTCTGATTGAGCCGCATCGCAATGTCGTGCGTAATCCCGTCTCCCACGTGCTCCACTTCCTTAATCTTCTTGGCCTTGCCGTGAAGGTCACGAAAGTCCTCCATCAAATCCTTGAGCAGACGGCTGCCTTCGATCATGTTGTGAGCCGCCTGCTTAAACAAATCGAAAAAGGCTTCTTCCTTAGGAATCAGGCTGAAGATCACGCTTGATGCTCCCGGGTCGTGAGATGATCCCCTCGTCTTCTCTCGTAACAGAATTGAGATACGTACTGACTACGGACCAGTTATCGTTTTCGACCCGGCTGCTACCACCGTACGAGACAGGTCGCCCAGGTCAGACCTCCGCCGAAGCTGCCCAGCAACACGAGGTCACCGGACGTGATTTTCCCGTCACCCACCGCAGCGTCAAGTGCGATGGGTAGAGAGGCCGACGACGTGTTGCCATACTGTTCAATCACGGAAGAAAGTCTGTCCTGTGGAATCCCCAGCCGCTCGGCGACTTGGGCCAGAATTCGGCTGTTTGCCTGGTGGAGGACCACCTGCTTGATATCGTCAAGACGGACCCCGAACTCCTTAAAAATGTCCTGCACCGCCTGCTCAATCCGCCGAATCGCCACTCGAAACAGGGAGGCCCCCTGCATGCGAAGCACGTGCTCCTGCCTTGCAACCGTGTCGAGAGACGACGGTGTCCGTGACCCGCCGGCGGGCACACGAATCAGCTCATGCCGTGACCCATCTGCGTACAGCCTAATTCCTAGGACCCCACGCCACTGCGGGCTTCGGTCTTCCTCACCCCGCAGGACCACGGCGCCTGCCCCATCACCAAACAGCACGGCCGTCGCCGCATCCTTGGGATCGAGAAAGCGCGACTTCACTTCCGATGCAACCACGAGGCACGTCCTGACCTGCCCACTGTGAATCATGGCCTGTGCCATGGAGAGCCCGTAGAGAAACCCTGAACAGGATGCGGACACATCAAAGGCCCCCACGCCTTTGCACCCCAACCCTCGCTGGACAAAACAGGCGGTTGAGGGAAAGGCCATGTCGGGGGACGTCGTGGAAAGAATGATGGCATCGATCGCGGAAGCCTTGCAGGTGGCGGCATCGAGTGCCCGATGCACAGCCTCAATCGCCATGTCGGAAGGGGCTTCGTGTTCAGCCGCCCAGCGACGTTCCCGGATACCGGTCAGCCGCTGAATCTGGGCCGGAGGGAGGCCCAGTGGAAGGGCAACTTCCTCATTTGTGACGACCCGGTTCGGGAGATAGCTGCCAGTTCCAATCACCCTCGTTCGAATCATCACTCCTACCAATTGTCTATCGAGAAGAGATGGCTTATGATCCAAGCGTGCGCGGGATTATAGGGAGCGAGGGGAGGCGGGTCAACTGAGCCTCCTCCGTCGTTGCTTTTGCCCACATTTCTTGCTATGAATCTCGGATATGTCGGCCTCAAGAGACCCAGCTCAAACCGCAGTCGCTCGGCGGTCCTGGTCGTCCCTGGCGGCTCTGCTGGGCTGCATTGTGTTCGGCTACGCCCTGCTGGTCGCTTGTTCCAGCGCCCCCAGGGATATGCGACAACCAGAAGGTGCAAAGAAAGCGCCTGGCAGCACAGACGAGAAAATCTTTGTCGAAGATTCCATCGAAAAGTACTATCATCCCAACGTTATCATAAAACGTGGAGAAGCGCTCTTCGACAGGGAAGAGTATCCAGAAGCCTTGGCCGAGTATAACCACTTCCTGGATCTCCACCGAAACCATGTGCTTGCTCCTTATGTGGCTTACAGGATCGGGGAGATCCATTTGAAGAAGGCGAAAACCATCGATCGAGATCCTGAGCCCATGCAAAAGGCAATCGTTGCGTTTGAAAGGGTGAGGAAAGAATTTCCGGGAAGTCGCTACGACCTTCAGGCCCAAGGGAAAATCGAGGAGGGCCATGATTGGCTCGCCCAAATGCACCTGTATGTGGGCCAATTCTACTACCGACGTGGCTCATACCTTGCCGCCGCGCATCGATTCGAACAGATCATCAAGAACTATCCGGACAATCCGGTTGCTCCCGATGCCTTGTACTTTCTTGCCAAGACTTATCACGAACTGGGCGCGGACGATTGGGCGCGAGAAAGTCTCGTGCTGTTGGCGGCAAAATATCCGGACAGCGACGCAGTCAGCGACGGGAACAAGCTGATGGCGAAACTCGGAGAGGCCAAGCCCGAGACTCTCCTGTTTGCCACAAAGCCGGACTCGGTCGCCCTTTCCGACGTTGGACAGACTGACGGTCGGACACACGGAACAGAACAGCCTGATCGGACATCCATTTCTTCCCAGCTCGGATCGCTTCGCGTCCCCCCCGCCAGCGCGCTAGGTCAGACCTTCACGGCCTGCCGCCTTGGCGCCTGGTGCTAATTCAGTAACGAGTGCTGAGGACTGAGTGCTGAGCCTGGGATGGGACTGCTCGAAGAAAACCGCGGGCTTTTTCTCTACAGCTAGCTGTGCCAGATTTTCATTGACCTAAATACCAACCAATACCGTATCGTTCTAAGAAACTCGTGATCATCGTGAGTGAATTCGCGTAGATCATCAGGCCGACAGTCACCAACAACACTCCGCTCACGGTAGACACAGCCCACAGATACGTCCGCACTTCTTTGAAATAGGCCAGAAACCGATCCACGCCCAACGCAGTGAGAAACAGCGGCAAGCCCAGTCCTACCGAGTAGAACGTCAGTAACGTGACCCCGTCCAAGAGGGAGTCTGTCGTGCTGGCATAGAGGAGGATCGATCCCAAGACCGGCCCCACGCAGGGCGTCCAACCGGCGGCAAACGCGATGCCGATCAAGAACGACCCAAGATAGCCAGCCGGCCGATTGCGGAACTGATATCGATGCTCCATCTTCAAGAAATTCAGATTGAGGATACCGAGGAGATAAAGCCCAAACAGGATAATCAGGATCCCACCGATCCGACGAATGGAGTCCTGGTAGGTAACGAGTATTTGCCCCAGCAAGCTGGCCGACGCCCCAAAAGCAATGAAGACCGACGAAAATCCCGCAATGAATAGCAACGAGTTCAGCACGATCGCCTTCTTGAATTTCATCCGCTCAGACGTGTCCGTCAGCTGTTCGACAGACAGTCCAGTGATGTAGGAAATGTAGGAGGGCACCAAGGGCAACACGCAGGGAGAGACAAACGAGAGAAGGCCGGCCGAGAACGCGGCGATGAACGAAATCTGGGGGATCGACTGTGTCATGATCAAGATTTCACGAGCGTTTGGACCAACTCACGCGCTTCAGGTGAGTCCCAGTCACGGGCGCCGAAAATCTTCTGCCGAATAACGCCCTGCCGATCGACCATGAAGGTCATCGGGAGCGTCCTCGCACCGTAGGTGAGACCCACGCGAAACTCGGAATCATGGAGGATGGGGAACGTGAACCCCAATTCCTGCTGGAAGGGGCGCGTCGCCGCTGCCCCTTGCGGATCGGTGGATACCGCGAGGATCTCGAATTCTTCTCGAGGGAAGGTCCGATACAACTGTTCCATTGCCGGCATCTCGACGCGGCAGGGCCCACACCAAGTCGCCCAGAAATTCAGCAAGACGACTTTTCCGCGAAGGCGGGACAGACTTACCACGTTTCCGTTGAGATCACGCAATTGAAAGTTGGGCGCTTCGTCGCCGACCTTGACCAGACGAGGCTTAGCAATCGGTGTTTTCTTGAACGAAGGCGACTCAGCCTCCACCGTGGGAGCAACGAGCGCGCAGTCAGCGGCGACCAACCCAACGAAAAGCCATGCCAACAGCACAGATCTCATCGGCAATCCTTCATCACGCTCGTCTTGATCCCAGCCCCCGCAGGCTGCGCCGTCTTGAACGTGACGTCAAGCGAAGTCGCCAAACGTCATCACCGTCTAGATGGCCTGGCGGCCGGTTCATGAGGGAGTGACTCTCGCCGACCGTTTATCTCCATTCAGATCCTAGGGCCCACAGGAAACCACTCTGCGGCACTTATTCCATGCTTCCAGTGGGGGGCGGTAGCCGTCTCAAGCGGCCTCTCCCCTCCTACGGTAAGTTCCCTCATGAGTTCTGAATCGTAGGGAATGTCTAAGCTCGCGGAAATATGATCATGTTACAAGTGAGTGAAAACCAGTGTCAAGGAAATGGCCGGAACAATGACCCAAGGCCCCCTACTATCGAAGTGTTGGACAAGACCAGCAATTTCCTCTAAAATCCGCACCGTTCTGTTATGACCGCCCAGTCGCTTGGAACTCGTCAGTTCCACATTCGAACCACCGGCGGCTTTCGATAACCAGAAACTAGAGGGGCACATGCGAAGCAACTACCTGTTTACGTCGGAATCTGTCACCGAAGGGCATCCGGACAAGATCGCGGATCAGATCTCCGATGGCATTCTCGATGCCATTATCGCCCAAGACAAATATTGCCGGGTCGCCTGCGAAACAATCCTGACCACGGGCATCGCTTTCGTGGCCGGTGAAATTTCTACGAAGGCCTATGTCGAAATTCCGGACATTATACGAGCCGTGATCAAGGACGTCGGCTACACCGATGCTTCCTGGGGTTTCGATTACCACACCTGCTCTGTCCTCACGTCGATCCACAACCAGTCGACAGACATCGCTCAAGGCGTGGACTCGGGAGGTGCCGGCGACCAGGGCCTCATGTTCGGCTATGCCTCCAATGAGACGGACGAACTGATGCCGATGCCGATCGTCCTGGCCCATCGCCTCACCAAGCGGCTTGCGGAGGTACGGAAGAAGAAGATCCTCGGCTGGGTCCGGCCGGACGGGAAATCACAGGTGACAGTGGAATATCGAAACGGCAGCCCCTCGCGGATCGACACTATCGTCGTCTCGGCGCAGCACAGCCCCGACGTGACGAACAAGCAGATCGAGAAAGATCTCATGGAACACGTCATTAAACCCAGCATGCCGAAGGGCTTGTACGACCCGACGAGCGTCAAACATCACATCAACCCCACGGGGCGGTTTGTCGTCGGCGGCCCGATGGGCGATACGGGTTTGACCGGCCGAAAAATCATCGTCGACACCTACGGCGGCCATGGCAGCCACGGTGGCGGGGCCTTCTCCGGCAAGGATCCCACGAAGGTTGATCGCTCGGCGTCCTACATGGCTCGCTACATCGCCAAGAACATCGTCGCGGCCGGGCTGGCCGAAAAGTGCGAGGTCCAGCTCGCCTATGCGATCGGCGTGGCGGACCCAGTCTCCATTCTGGTGGACACCAAAAACACGGAGAAGGTCGGAGTGGAGACGCTGGACAAGCTGGTCCGCAGACACTTCCCGATGACGCCGCGTGGCATCATCGATTACCTCAAGCTCCGCCGGCCAATCTTCAAGAAGACTGCTGCTTACGGCCACTTCGGCCGGAACGAACCGGAGTTTACCTGGGAAAAGACCGACAAGGTGAGGGTCCTGCGCAAAGAAGCAGGCCTCTGATTGCGTTGCGTTTGATTGTAAGGCCGAGGGGGGCGGGTTGCAGGACCCGCCTCCCTTTTACTGAATTCGCTTCCCGCATCACGAACGACGCTTCACGAGGAGGAAACCGGTGGACTACGACGTGAGAGACATCAAACTGGCCGAGCAGGGCAAACTCAAGATCGAATGGGCAGAGGCCACCATGCCGGTGCTGCGGCTCATTCGCAAACGGTTCAAACGGCAACAGCCGTTGAAAGGCGTGCGCGTGGCAGCCTGCTTGCACGTCACGAGTGAAACCGCCAATCTCATGAAGACGCTCAAGGCTGGCGGAGCAGACGTGCGGCTTTGTGCCTCGAATCCCCTGAGCACACAGGACGACGTGGCGGCAGCCCTCGTCCAGCACGACGGGGTCCCGGTCTTTGCGATCAAGGGCGAGGACAACGACACCTACTATCGGCACATCGAGTCAGCCATCGCCCACAAGCCCATGGTCACCATGGATGACGGAGCGGACGTGGTTTCGACCCTGCACTCCGCACGCAAGGACCTCCTGCCGGACGTCATCGGCGGCACGGAGGAAACCACGACCGGCGTCATCCGCCTCCGCAGCATGGCCGACAAGAAGGTGCTCAGGTTCCCCGTCATTTCCGTCAACGATGCCGACACCAAGCATATGTTCGACAACCGTTACGGCACGGGCCAGTCCACCATGGACGGCATCGTGCGCGCCACCAACCGGCTCATGTGCGGCTCCGTCATCGTGGTCGTGGGCTATGGGTGGTGCGGACGCGGCATAGCAATGCGCGCGAAAGGCATGGGTGCGGATGTCATCGTGACCGAAATCGATCCGTTGAAGGGATTGGAAGCAGTCATGGACGGATTCCGCGTGATGCCGATGGAACAGGCTGCCCCGGTCGGAGATTTCTTCGTCACCGTCACCGGCAATCTGAAAGTCATCCGTCAGGAACACTTCGCCGTCATGAAAGACGGCGCGATCGCCTGCAATAGTGGCCACTTCAACGTCGAGCTGGACATTCCCGCGCTGGAAAAGCTGAGCCGGAAGAAGCGGATCGTCCGGCCCGGGGTCGAGGAGTATACGATCAAGAAGAACGGCCACCGCGTGAGTCTCCTCGGCGAAGGGCGGCTGGTGAACCTCGCCACGGCCGAAGGTCACCCTTCCAGCGTGATGGACATGAGCTTCGC
>JBQTHY010000213.1:0-8871 GCA_052389395.1 Nitrospiraceae bacterium
GGTGTCAGGTCGGGCGCCTGGGACATTCTGATCGGCACGCAAGCGTTGTTTCAGCTGGAGCCGCTCCCACAGAGGGGATTGGTCGGCATCCTCCAGGCTGATTCCGGATTGGATGTTCCGGACTTTCGTGCGGCCGAACGGACCTACCACATGCTGATCGATGCCATGAGCTTGGCACGACCTGCGTCAGCGGGAGGTCGCGTGCTGTTGCAAACGTGGCTTCCGACGCATCACGCCGTACAAGCCGTGCTCTCCTGTGAGCCCGATCGGTTTTACGGGGAGGAACTGAGTGCGCGTCGGCTGCTGAATTATCCGCCGGCCTGTCATCTGGCCCAGCTCTCAGTCTCAGGGAAGGAGGGACGAATGGTGGAGACGGCCGCAAAGCTGTGGAGGAAAAGGCTCGAGCAGCCACCCTTCAGTCACGAACCGGTCATGATCTTAGGGCCAGTCCCGACGATGGGCGGACGACCGAAGGGACTTCACCGGTATCAGCTCCTCGTGAAGGGAACCGATCGTACTCTCCTTTGCCGGCGGATCCATGAGTCGGTCGAAAGAATGGAACGTGAGTACCGCAAGGGGCGGATCAAGTTCGTCGTCGACATGGACCCGGTGGAGATGGGGTAAGGTGAGCGGGTTTTTTCCGCTTCCATCTTGCGAGGCAGGCGGCGTGCGTGAGGTGTCGCTTGGCGGATTGGACATCATCAACGACGAGGACTGAACTGGCAGGGTTGGTTGGGGAATGAACGTTAGGGGGTAATGTCGGCGACTGAAGTGAGTGGCGGGTCAGTTGAAACGGTTGTCCGCCGACGGTAATTCCGAGGAATTGAGGAAGAGTCGGAGGTGCACCCGAGCGAGCTTTGGTGCCGAAGGCGGGACTTGAACCCGCACGGCTTGCGCCACACGCCCCTCAAACGTGCGTGTCTGCCATTCCACCACTTCGGCGATCGAATCCACGAAATGTCACGCGTAAAGCGTATCTTATTCTTCGTGCGAGACTCGCGAGACGGGAATGAGAACTTGGGTAGTAGGAAGTTCTCGTCTCGCTTATCGCGCTTGTCCCGCGCCTCTTGCGGTAACGACGAGCGACAATCCGAGGGTTCAGCATTATAGAAGTGGGCTAAAAATCTTGTCAATGTAAGGGAGCGTCCGGTAAGATGACTTTTTGATCTCGCACCCTGGTCGCTACTCAATGACACTCGTGACCGCTCGGACCCAACGGAGCCTCTCCTCCTCGATCGCCGCATTCTTTGATGTCGACAACACGATCTTGCCCGGCGAGGCCAGCGAAGTTCGCTTTTTTCGCTGGCTGTGGCGCCGCGGCGTGGTCGGATGGCCGGAGGCCCGCGTCAGTATTTTGTGGCTCATGCGGCAACTGCCTGCGCTCTCGCTGCAACCGCTCCGCGAACAGAAGCTCTATCTGGCCGGAAAGCCGTCGCAGGTGATTGAGCCGTGGGGAGAGGAATTCTGCCGCGAGCGATTGTGTCCCTGTGTCTCGCCTGTGGCCATGCGAACGATCGACGAGCATCGGCGGGCCGGCCACGCGATTATTCTCCTGACTGCCTCGATCGATTTCTTAATCGAGCCCATCGCATCTGCCTTACAAGCGGACCAATGCCTTGCCGGCTGCTTGGAGGAAATAAACGGCGTCTACACAGGCCGCCTGGTCCCTCCCCTCCCTTACGGTGAGCGGAAACGCCGGCTGGTCGAGCGGTTGGCCGAGGAACTCAAACTCGACCTCTCTCTGTGCTATGCCTATGGAGACAGTCCCGGAGCTCTCGAAGTCTTGGGGGCAGTCGGACATCCCACAGTTGTGAACCCCATCCGGGGAATGGCGCAGATAGCGCAGCAGCAGAATTGGCCGATCGTACATTGGAAGTAGGGAGAATTGAATCATTGGGTGCTCGCCGAGTTGGTCATTTTTAAAACAATGATTCAATGAAACAATGACAACTTCGTCCATGGTCCGTGTTACGGAAATCTTCCACAGCATCCAGGGCGAATCGACATTCGCCGGGCGGCCTTGCGTGTTTGTGCGGCTGACGGGTTGTCCTCTCCGTTGCACCTGGTGTTTTGAAGGAACCACTCGCGTATTGAAGGCCGACTGGTCTTGGCAACCGATCAGTCTACTGAAAATTGGAGATGTTGTAGTGGGATTTGCGCAGACGGAGCCCGGTGGGCGATTTAAGCTCGTTCCTGCTGTTGTACGCAATGTGCTTACCAGGTGGTCATCAGTTATCCGTCTTGTGACGGAGCGGGCCGAGATCTTGTGCACACCAAACCATAAGTTTCTTGAGGTTACGCATCGAAACTTTTGGAAACAGGCACGCAGTTTTCAACATGGTGATTGGATCCGATACGTTGGGGATGCTGAAGATTGTGCCAAGAACTCGGAGTATGCGCGAGGCTGGATGGCCGGTATGGCTGCAGGAGATGGCTGCTTCTGGACACTGAAAAAGGCAGGGAAAGAGTATCGTCGATTCAGGCTTGCGCTCACGGACGATGAACCCCTTCTGACGTTCTCTGACTATGCAGCGAAGGCGGGATTCTCTGTCTATTGGGGCGGCCACAACAGAACAGGGTTCAGCCAGAAGCGGGAAACAATGAAAGCCTTGTGGCTTACCCGCAATGGCGATGCCCGTGCGCTGGAGTGTTTTCTCGACCAGGACAGGGATGACCCGTCGTATCGCCGCGGCTGGTTGGCGGGATTTTACGATGCAGAAGGCTCATGGAGTGGCTATGTCTCGTTTGCCCAAGACAAGGCTTCTGGCCATCTTTCACGCCTGACATCCTATCTTTCGCGAGAGGGTTTCCATCCCGCGGTGACAGAAAAAGGTCTTCGCCTGGGAAGCTCAATTAGCGAATCTGTCAAATTCTTCTCACGTTGCTCCCCCGTGCTCACGAGGAAGACGAACGGCCTCCTTGGTAAGGCTCCGAACAGGTCCGTGGAGGTCCTGAGCGTCAGTGATGGTGGTGATCAAAGCCTGGTGTACAACCTTACGACCTCGACCGGGAACTATGTCGCCGAGGGGATGGCAGTCAAGAATTGTGATACGGACTATGCGTTTTACGGCGGGACGAAGAAATCAATCGACGACATTCTGGCGAAGGTCCGTGAATACGACTGTCGTTTGGTCGAGGTGACAGGTGGTGAACCGCTGGCACAGCCCGATGCGGTGCCGCTGCTCAGCCGGTTATGCGAAGAAGGCTTTACAGTCCTGCTCGAGACCAGTGGAGCCGTCGATACCTCGTTGATCGATTCACGGATTCATATCATCCTGGATGTGAAGTGTCCGGGAAGCGGGATGATGGAACGGATGCACTGGCCTAATGTCGACCGACTGAGGTGCCAGGACAACGCAAAGTTTGTCATCCAGGATCGGGCTGACTATGAGTGGGCGAAAACAATCGTGGCGCGCTACGGGTTGACGGATCGATGCCAGGTCCTCTTTAGCCCGGTGTTCGGCGTGCTCGATCCTCGTCAGCTGGCTGAATGGATCTTGGCGGATCGCCTACCAGTTCGTCTTCAATTGCAGATGCACAAGCATATTTGGGCCCCCGACATGCGGGGCGTGTAGGGCGTGAAGCGTCACTCGTGAAACGTATCTCGTCCTGAAGAAGTCGAATGGCTGAGCAAAGGGCTGATTGCTTAGCTTGCGAGATACGAACGACGAGATACGGGCGACGAAACCGAAGGAGAGCCGGATGCACATCATGCAGGTTGACACAAAGTACGGACGCGTCGACAAGGAAACCGCCGAGGCACTTGTCCTCACGCATTGCGAAGGCGAGGCCTTTTCTCACCGAGATACGGCGGCCCTGGATAAGGCGCTTGGCGGGGCGCTCCAGGATCTGTTGCAGTCGAAGGAGTTCGAAGGAAAGGCCAATGAAGTGGTGCTCTTCCACACGCAGGGCAAAGTTCCGGCAAAGCGGCTGATCCTAGTCGGTCTGGGCAGGAAGCAAGACGTGGGGCTGGACCAGATTCGTCAGGCGATGGGGAACGCCGCGAAGCGGGTACGCCAGGCGAAGGCCGGTTCGTTCACTGTTGCACTGCCGAGCGTGACGCCCCCTGGCGCTTCAATGGTCGATGTGACACAGGTGATGGCCGAAGGGGCAATTCTGGGGAACTACCAATTTACCGTCTACCGCAGCGAAGAGCCGGCCAGCCGGGATGTTGCAGGAATGTCGGTTCTGGTTCCGCAGAAAAGCCAGCTACGCCGGCTGGCCGAGGGTATTAGGCGCGGTGTGGCAACCGCGGAAGCCACGGTGTTCGTCCGGGATCTCTGCAACCATCCCTCCAACGTCATGACCCCGACGAAGATCGCCAACGAAGCGAAGGCCATTGCAAAGGAAACCGGTGCGGGTCTCAAGATCCTGGACCAGAAGGAGATGGAAGAGCTCGGCATGGGCGCCTTGCTCGGCGTCGCGAAGGGCAGTCATCAGCCACCCAAGTTCATTATTCTCCAGTACCACGGCTCCAAGAAAAAAGACGATCGTCCGGTGGTGCTTGTGGGCAAGACCATCACGTTCGACACCGGTGGAATATCGCTCAAGCCGGCCGAAAACATGGAGCAGATGAAAGCAGACATGACCGGCGGTGCGGAGGTGCTGGCCACGATGCGGGCTGCGGCTCGGCTGAAGCTGCCGCTGAATCTGATCAGTATTCTCCCTGCCGCCGAGAACATGCCCGGGGGTCGCGCCATGCGGCCGGGCGATGTCGTGAAGACACTGTCTGGCAAGACAGTGGAGGTGCAGAACACGGATGCTGAAGGACGGCTGATTTTATCTGACGCCCTGGCCTACGCCACGCGATTCAAGCCTGCGGCCCTCATTGATATCGCCACGCTGACGGGGGCCTGCGTCGTCGCACTCGGCCAGTTTGCGATCGGGATGTTCGGCACAGATGCGAAGCTGAAAGAAGCGGTTCGGAAGGCCGGGTTACGTGCGGGCGAGCGTGTCTGGGAAATGCCGCTGTGGGACGAGTATTTCGAACAGTTGCGGAGCGATGTGGCCGACATGCGGAACATCGGTGGGCGTGGAGGCGGCATGATCACCGCCGCCCTGTTTTTGAGCAAGTTCGTCGGTGACTGTCCCTGGGTGCACCTTGATATCGCTAGCACCGATTGGAGCGAACGGGAACGGGCCTATATTCCCAAAGGCCCGACTGGGATCGGCACCAGGCTGCTGATGCAGTATCTGATGGACCGCGTCCTCTAGCATGATGATGTCTCGTGGCAAGATCGGCGGGCTTTTCATGGTGGGGTTCGACGGTACGGCCGTCTCAGCGGAACTCCGTTCGTTCATCAAAGAGTATCAACCCGGCGGCATCATCTTGTTTTCGAGGAATCTCGAATTGGCTGAACAGATCGTTGAGCTGACGAATGAGCTGCAGCAAACCAGTCCCCATTCCCCGCTGCTGATCTCGATCGATCAAGAGGGCGGGCGTGTCTCGCGGCTGCCGAAAGAGTTCACGATTTTCCCTCCCTGTGAAGTGTTGGGCCGGTGCCATTCCTCCGAGCTGGCCTACGCAGCCGCGGCGACGATTGCGAAAGAGCTGAAAGCCGTCGGCATCAATATGAATCTATCGCCCGTGCTGGACGTGAACAGCAACCCGGCGAATCCGGTGATCGGCGATCGCGCCTTCGGCTCCACGCCGGCTTCGGTCTGTGAACTGGGGTTGGCGACGGTGGGAGGCTTGCAAGACAACCGCGTCGTGGCCTGCGGCAAGCACTTTCCCGGACATGGAGACACCAGTGCGGATTCGCACAAAGAATTGCCCGTCGTGACTGCGCCTCGCGAGCGACTGGAGCAGATTGAGTTTCCTCCGTTCCGGCATGCTGCGGCACACGGAGTTGCCTCGATGATGACGGCTCACGTCCTGTATCGCGCCTTGGATGAACGACGGCCGGCCACGCTATCCCCCACCATTATCGGGAAACTTCTCCGCGAAGACCTGCGGTACGACGGCGTCGTTCTGACCGACGATCTTGAAATGCACGCGATCATCGATCACTACGGAATCGAAGAAGCCGCGGTGCAGTCGATCCAGGCGGGCTGCGATATGCCTCTCATCTGCAAGGATCGCAATCGAGAAGTGGCGGCCATCAGCGCGGTGGACAAAGCCGTCGCGGACGGCACCATCACGGTCGATCGATTGGAACAGTCCCTCGCGCGCATCGCGCGTCTGAAAGAACGATTTCTTCTTCCCTATCGACCTGTCCTGATTTCTGATGCCAAACTCGTGGTGGGCTGCCGAAGTCACCGGACTCTGCTGCGCTCGATTCACCAGACCGGTGAGCGATTGGCGAAGGCCGGGGTCTGATGGTAGTCAAGCCCGCGCCAACCGTCGATTGGGCCAACACGAGAATGTGACGCGTGACGAGTGAAGCGTCAATCGGGAATCGTTTCGAGTTTCGGGTTACGAGTTGCAAGTTGTTCTGCTAGCCTTTCCTGAAACCCGGAACTCGCAACCAGCAACTTGAACTCCTTGCCCTCCTCTCACCTCCTGTGGCATCA
The DNA here is from genome assembly GCA_052389395.1 of Nitrospiraceae bacterium. Classification (GTDB taxonomy): domain Bacteria; phylum Nitrospirota; class Nitrospiria; order Nitrospirales; family Nitrospiraceae; genus Nitrospira_D. Next base: position 6,514 of record JBQTHY010000213.1, read on the forward strand.
TGCGCCCTCCTGGAAGATGCCATGGTTTCCCTGCTCGAATACGTCGGCTGCGTGCATATTTTTCTCGGACCCTATCGGGGAAATCCGATCGCCTTGTATTTGAAGCGCACGGAATCCGGTTGCCAGATCGGGCCCAAAGCCTATCCCTGGAACGATGTCGTGGGAGTGGGCGAAACACCCAACAAGGCTGCAGCTGATTTCGAAGAGAAATGGAAGACCAAGGGTCTGGCGCCGGACATGTATTCCGGTCCAGCCTGGGAAGGAGGCATTAAGCCTGAAAAACCACCACCGCCGAAGCCCGCCGCTCCCCCGAAGCCAACCGCTCCGGCAGCGACCGGGCCTTCTCCGGCGGCTCAGTCAGGGTCTCTTCCCGTCGCAGCGCCCGTTCCTGCTGCCTCAGCCCCAGTGGGCGATGCTCAACCTGTCGCAACTCCCGCTTCGCCTCCCCAGCGATCCGGTAAGTCAAGCTAGCCCGGGCAAAGAATTGAGCCATCTGATCGTCGACTCATTTTCCCATTGATATCGATGGAACAATGATTCAATCGTCAACGGATCAATGTGAGCTGCTCTGCGCGGCGAGTTTGCTGTGTTTGAACCCATAGGCCGCATAGACGAGCACACCGATGACGCTCCACACCCCGAAACGAATCCAGGTGAGTCCGGGGAGAAAGGCCATCAGTCCGAGGCAGGCCAGCATGCCGAGGATGGGGACCAGCGGCATCAATGGGAGGCGGAAGGGGCGTGGGAGGTCTGGTTTGGTGAATCGAAGGATCACAATTCCAAGACAGACGAGGACGAACGCGAAGAGCGTCCCGATGTTGGTCATATCCGCCGCATCGCCGAGAGGGATCAAGGCGGCCATTACTGCAACCACGACACCCGTCACGACGGTGGCACGGTGGGGTGTTCCGTATTGCGGGTGCACGGCGGAGAGCCAGGGACCAATCAGCCGATCACGCGACATCGCAAAGAACACACGGATCTGCCCCAACATCATCACTACCAACACGCTGGTGATTCCGGCGACCGCGCCGATCGCCACAAGGGCCGCGCCCCATTTGAATCCCACCAGCCGCAGGGCATCAGCAACCGGTGCGTGGATGTCGATCTTCGTCTGGGGGACCAGACCGGTCAGCACCGCGGCGACCGCGATGTAGAGCACGGTACAGATGCCCAGTGAAGCGATGATGCCGATCGGGAGATCGCGTTGGGGATTCTGCGCCTCCTCCGCTGTGGTTGAGACGGCGTCGAACCCGATGTAGGCAAAAAATATAATGGCAGCCGCGGCGCCGACACCAGCAAATCCTTGCGGCATGAAAGGCGTCCAGTTCTCAGGATTCACGGCCGGTGTCCCGACGGCAATAAAGAACAGAATCACCGCCAGCTTCAAGCCGACGATATAGCCGGTGGCTCGCGCACTTTCCTTGATGCCGATGACGAGTATGATCGTGACCAGCAGTACGATGATCGCGGCCGGAAAGTTGGCGATGCCCCCATCCGGTCCTCCGGGAGGGTGTGTGGCCCAATGTGGCAGTTCGAGGCCGGCGAGACTCAGAAGATTATTGAAATACCCTGACCAGCCGATCGCGACGGCCACACAGGCAACCCCGTATTCCAGGATTAAGTTCCACCCCGTGATCCAGGCGAAGAATTCTCCCAATGTCGCGTACGAATAGGTGTAGGCGGAGCCGGCCACAGGAATCATGGCGGAGAATTCCGCATAACAGAGGGCGGCAAATGCACAGGTCAGGCCGGACAGGATGAACGACAGGATGATGCCAGGGCCTGCCCCCGGTCGATGGGTGTCTCCCACGATGGCAGTGCCGATCAAGACGAAGATGCCGGTGCCGATGATCGCGCCGATTCCTATGACGGTAAGGTCCCATACGGTCAGGGTCTTCTTCAGCCGATGCTCAGGATGGTCCGCGTCCTCCAGAATTTGGTTGATGGGTTTGATCCGGAAAAGACGGCTCGTCACGGACCCTCCTGAGGCGAGAGGGGCAGGATTCGCTGCAGCGGGATCAAGGATCTGAGGCTCCATACGGAGTCAAGTATAGCAGGCGAAGTACGGTCCTGATGGCCGGGACGTTGTCCGGAGCGCCTTGTACGGATCACGCGTGGGTTCGTCTGGCGGCACGCAGCAGGGCCTCGAAAAGCCGCCGGTGGGCCGCATGGCGCTCAAAGAGGAATTCAGGGTGCCATTGAATGGCGAGCAGGAAGCGGTTCCTGGGCGACTCGATCGCTTCCACAATTCCATCGGGGGCGACGGCACTCGTGATCAGCGATGGGGCCACCTTCTTGACGGCTTGATGATGGGAGCTGTTTACCATGAGCGTCGCTTTGTTGACGATTTTCTTG
>JBQTHY010000214.1:0-5487 GCA_052389395.1 Nitrospiraceae bacterium
GAAGCTCGGCACGAGTCGCTTGAGGTCCTGGAGCAGATCATCTTCGTCCTTCTCCAAAAGTCTCATTGGTAAATCTTTCACCCATTGATCGAGATCATCCACGCGAAGAGGAGACCCAACCGCCCGATTGATCTTGTGGTGAGCCGTAGTTTCCACTTCTTCGGTACCCTCGAAGAGTTCCTCGTAGAGCTTCTCACCCCGTCGCAAACCCGTATAGACAATCTCGATATCTTTCCCCGGCACAAGGCCGGACAAGACAATCATGTTCCGCGCAAGATCGGTGATCCTGATCTGCTCTCCCATATCGAGCACAAAGACTTCTCCTCCCTGCCCCATGACACTCGCCTGAAGGACGAGCTGGACCGCCTCAGGAATCGTCATGAAATACCGCTTGATCTCCGGGTCGGTCACCGTCACCGGCCCGCCTCTCCTGATCTGTTCGGCAAACAGCGGTACCACGCTTCCGTTGCTCCCCAAGACGTTTCCGAAACGCACTACCGTAAACTTCGTCGCACCCCGCTGGCTGAACCCCTGAATTAGATGCTCGGCGATCCGCTTCGTAGCTCCCATGATACTCGACGGGTTGACGGCCTTGTCGGTGGAGATAAGTACAAATCGCTCCACCCCGGTGGCCAACGCGGCTTCCGCCACCACCTGTGTGCCCCATACATTGTTTCGCACCGCTTCTTTGGGGTTCAGCTCCATGAGCGGAACATGTTTGTGCGCAGCCGTATGAAACACGATGTCCGGCCCGGTCTGTCGGAAAATTTGCGCCACACGATCAGACATCGTGACATCTCCAAGAACGGGGAGGACACCAATCTTTGGATGTGCCGCTCTCAGCCCGAGCAATAGCCCGTGCAGGGCATTCTCATATCGTTCGAACAAGACCAAAGATTCCGGCCTATAATGCGCGATCTGCCTGCACAGCTCGGAACCGATCGATCCTCCTGCGCCTGTGACCAAGACAGTTTTGCCCTCGAGTAGCGGATGAAGTTCCTGGCAATCCGTCTGAATCGGCTCTCGCTGGAGTAAGTCTTCCAGCCTCATCGGTCGTACCTGTTGCAGCAAGACGGGATCGCCGAGGAGCCGCTTGACGCTGGGAAGAATCTTGATGGGGACCGTACATCCTTCCGAGCCCGCAAGAATGCGCTGTTTCACCGTCGTAGAGGCCGAGGGGATCGCCACGATAATCTCATGCGCCCCAGCAAGATCCGCCACCGTCTTGATGTCGGACGTCGTGCCCATCACGGGAATGCCATGAATCTTCTTCTTGTGTTTGACCGGATCGTCGTCCACGAAGGCGACCGGACGACTGTTATAGCTCGCATCCGACAACATGTCCCTGACGAGCAGCTCCCCTGTGTTCCCCGCGCCAACAATTAACACCCGCCGTGCTGTAGGCCCGACAATCTGAAGCCACTCTCGAAACCATCGAACCGCCAGGCGGATACCTGCCAAATACAATCCGCTCAGGAGGCCGGTGAGGATGATGACAGACCGAGGATACGCGGTCTGTCCGAGAACCAAATGGACGACTCCGTAGAATACCGCGGCGCTCGCGAGAGAGGCCCACAAAATCCTTCCAAGATCGTGGAGACCAACGTACCTCCACAATCCTCGCTGAATCCCGAAGACCCACAGGCCCGAACCGAATACCAGCAAGACAGCCGGCAGGTATCTCCACATGATCTCGTCATAAGGAGGAGGAACATTGCCGTCGAAACGCAACGCAAAGGCCGTCAGGTTGGCCGCCAGAATGAGACTCAGTTGCGCGCCAACAACCAGCAGGGAACGGTGGTCGAGCAAAAGTCTCCCGTACCGTCCCGCAAAGGCGTTGAACAGCTTCGCCGTGAGTTCTCTCATGCGTGCCCTTGAGTAGTGGGTAATCGTCCCTGCATCACAAAGTGCTTCCCATCATCGCCCTTGATCCCCATAAACCGCAGGTTGCGCCCGTGCAACTGGGATTTCCCTTGTGTTTGCACGATCCTCCCGCCCCGCAAGCATCACTCCGGCAGCCTGAATCACACGACTCGCGGGCAACTCCTGAAGGCAGTCGCTCAAACTGTTGATGTGGCGATCACACCCTTCGTGCAAACAGGGCACACAATCCTCTTCACCTTGCACGAGAAAGACGTTCCCTTGCCGTTGCGACCCAAGCGTTTTCCATGGACTGGGAGCAGTCGCTGGAAAATCTTTCGGCCATGGCCCCCACTTGACCGGATTCGAAGGCCCAAACAATACAACAGTCGGCGCGCCGACGGCCGCTGCCATATGACTTACAGCTGTATCTGTCCCGACATAAAGAGCGGCACGACTCAAGAGATATCCCAGGGCAGGCAACCCGACTTGACCCACAAGATTCACTGATGCGCGCGGCAATCTTTGGATCACCATCTCACAGTACGCCTGTTCATCCGACGAAGCGCCTCCTGTCACAACCACGGTCAGCTCATGGTCAGTCAGCCACTGTCCGAGGGCGACCCAGCCGGCCACAGTCCAGGTCTTATAGGCAAACTTCGGCGAAACGTGCAGCACAGCATACCGTCGAAGGCCATCCCCGTTCGGGAACACCCGGCGGACAAATTCTTCGTCCTCACGGCCCCAACTGATGACAGGAGTAGGAAGAGGCGTGACTCCCAAAGATTCAAGGAGTCGAAGATTCATGGCGACGGTATGAGTATGCAAATTATCAAACGGAACCCACGTATTGAGCAAGCTCCGTTTCCATCGCGATTTCTTGTCCGCCAACAGAGTCCCGACACGATACCGCCCTGCAACCCAGGCATAGAAGGTCGGACGATCGCCGGCCAATAGCGACATGGAAAGATCGTAATTCCGCCATAGTGACCGGAGCATGGCGAGATGCTGTCGGATTCCTGGGCGCTCGGGGATTGTCCAGACATGACGGATCTCGGGCCACGACGACACAATCTCCTGTGTCCCCTCAAAGACCAGCATATCTACCGAAATATCAGCATACGTGGCCTTGAGTGACCGCGCCACAGGGGTAGCCAGCAGCACATCCCCGATACGTCTGGTACATACAACCAACGCGCTGCGAATCTGCTGAATCACTTATACCTTTCTCAGAAAGGCAAGCATGTCGTGGCCCTTGTTCAGCCATCTCGCCGGCCCGTTCAATATTTCTCCCACGACCTTCAGCGTCCGATAGACCACCTTCGGCGCCTGATACGACTCCACGAACCGGACGCATCGGCTTTCGACTCCTTCGACAAGAAACCCGCATCGCTCGGCCAGACAGGTGAGCGATCGAGGAGTAAAGAAACTGATGTGGCCTCCGTAGCGATCGACTTGAAAATAGCCCCACCGGCCTCCCATCAAGGCGACAGTCCAGCTCGCCGCGTTGCCCGTTCCCACGACGAGGATGCCGCCGGGCGTAAGAACCCGCCAGGCCTCCCGAAGAAGATCGCCGGGGTCTCGCAAATGTTCGATGACTTCCATCAGGGTTGCAGCCTGAAAACGGCCCGCCGGATACGCAGCCACTGCCAGCGTGCCTGAGAATACCCTCAACCCCGCAGCTTGGGCGGATCTGGCCGCCTGTTCGGCCGGTTCCACCCCCTCGGCGTCGATCCCTTCCCGCAACGCGCTCTTGATCAGCGCTCCAGTCGAACAGCCGATATCCAAGAGCTTCATGCGCTCCCCGGCCCGGAGATGAAGCATGACACGGATTCGCTTGAACAACCTGGTTGCCCGTTGATCGTGTCGCCCTTGAGCGGAATCCGCCGGTAAGGTTCCCGTCGCGTTATCGAACGTCGCCAAGGCGGCAAGGTATGCGGATTCATGAATCTGACTGATGAGTTGCCCGCAGGCCGCGCAGTTCAGGAGATTCCCCTCAGGCAACAGAAGCGTCGTTTCGTTCAATTCGCTGTCACAGCCGACCGGGCAGCGCGTGATCAGGCGATCCGTCTCCAGCGGGATGGCCCGCTCCTTCACACTCTCATTCCCTCTACGCGGAACAGTATTGATCGAGACCCACCGCAGCCCGTACATGTCGCGATCGCAACAACGCTTCTAGCCGCTGCTGATTCTCCGGGAGCCCGCGACGATCATGGTCCTGATGCCACAGATGGAATACCGGCGCGGCAAATCTGGCACTCTTGTGTTTGACTCCAGCATGCAACAGGCGAATAACGAGATCGGAATCTTCGAGACCCCACCCCTGATAGGACTCGTCAAGGCCGTTCACGCGAATCAAGTCCCTTCGCCACGCAGAAAGGTTACAGGTTTTGATTCCCTCCCAACGATCCGGGGTCCATTTGCGGAACGATCCATCAGGCAACACCATCAGCGGCAAAAGGCGATTTACCTCACGGCGCAACCAGGATTGTAACCAATCGAACCAACCCCAGGCATGAATGGGAAGCCGATCGCTCAGCACTCGGTTCGTGAATCCTGCGGCGAGTAATACACGGTTGGCGCCCAAGAAAAATCCTGGCTCAGCCAACCGCTTGTGCGCCGCCACGAATCCAACGGAGGGAATACAATCGCCGTCTGTAAAGATGACGTAGTCGGCAGTCGTCGCCGCCATCGCTCGGTTGCGAATGGCTGCAGCGCGAAATCCACGATCTTCTTGCCACACATATCGGAGGGGATAAGCCTCCCGGCGCTCAAAGGTATCGACCATGGATTTCGTTTCTTCCGTTGATCCGTCATCCGCCACAATCAGCTCAAAATCCCGGTCGCGCTGCGCGCAGTAGCCTTCTAGCACAGCTGCTAGCGCGTCCGGCCTATTGTACGTTGTCAAGATGACTGCCGTCTTCATGCCCGCGACGATCACTCAGGCCTGGAAAGCGGCGGTTGGGTAGGTATCGGCCAAGCTTCCTGCGATTCAACACGTTTGGCATAGCGGTAGAAGGTACCTTCGAAATTCCCAAGCGCGATGACAAACCCGGCCCAGCCGTCGAGAAACCCTCGCTTAGCCACATAATGTTTGAAAAACGACCAGATGCCATGAAACAGGGCCGAGCCCATCGACACCCGCTTGTCCACGAGCTTCAACGCACCAAGTGTCGAATAGCGATTGGCTTTCTTGACGACTTCTTCAAAGTTCCGGAACGGGATTTGCCAAATAGCATTCTCAAGCCGACCCACCGGCTTGGTCGTTAAGAGCTCGTATCCCTCGTGCACTGGCAATTCTGTGTACCTCAACGCTCCCTTCCGGAAGAGTTGCGGCTGACGGAAGTTGGGATACCAGCCCGAATGCCTGATCCACCGTCCCATGAAATAGTTCCGCCGCGGCACCAGGTAGGCATCATGTTCTGGCGTGCCCGCCCGGAGCCGAAGAATTTCGTCGCGCACTTCCGGCGTGCAGAGTTCATCTGTATCGAGGCTGAAGATCCACTCATGGGCGCAGGCCTCGATGGTGCGGTTGCGCAGGTGGCCGAATCCTTGGAACGGAATCTGGACGATCTTGGCTCCCAAGTCCTGCGCGATCCGAGCGGTGCCATCGGTACTGGCAGAATC
>JBQTHY010000215.1:0-4648 GCA_052389395.1 Nitrospiraceae bacterium
CCGCTGAAAGCCACTGTGTCTCCACCCCGATAGCGAGACTGATCTAACCGATTCGTGCTGCGTAGGACAACAAGTCCTTCGACCCGGTTGTCACTCCTGACGGTCGTGCCGTATCATCCACGCAAGCCATCATGAAACAATCCGATCCATCCTCTATCAATCCGGTCCAGACGCTGCGCGAAGAGTTTCGCCGTCATCTGGAGATCTTCTATGCCCGGCTCAGGTTGGCCCCGCCGTATGAAAGTGTGGAAAAGGCCATTCGGACAATGACGGCCACGGTGTGCGCCCTGCCCAAGGAGGAACAGACGCGGATCCTGGCCGATCCCGCCTTGCAGTGGGAACAGTTCAGACTCGCCTTTGAAACGTCCGGACTCCTCAAGAAGCATCACGGAATCATCGCTGGCTTGGCTCGTAAACGATCAGCCCTCGACCTGCCTGCCGAATACGATCATTTCCTGAACTTGTTCAACGGATAGGGTGCTCCTATTCAGGACGGAACCTGCCCCTCAAGAACCTCCCGAAGCTCGTCATAAACTTTCGTAAGGCGGCTGTTTTCCAATCGATAGGAAAACACGACCGTCACGAGACCGAATGCCAACACAAGTAACGCGATGCCGATGATGCCCGCTCCCATGACAACTCCTCTCAACGACGTGAATCCTCCCTGCAGTACGTAGGTGATCGCAAAGGTCAAGGATCCTGTCGACACCACCATGAACCAGAGGAGAGTGATGAGAGCCGACGACCAGGGAATGCGCTTCACGCAGAGCGCCGCCACGGTCTGGTCGGCGGCCGAGAGGTGGATGAGGCCTTTAATCGGCCAGGCTGTGCGAAAACTCATGGAGAAGAGCCGATACTGGGGACGAATCGCAATCTGGGACAGATCCGGGTAGAAGCGCGCGACTCCGTGCGGCAGCAGCATCACACCGTCGACGGTGAAACGATCGCACAAGGTCGCGAGCGCGCTGCGCGTCCATCGATCGTGGCTCCTCGCCACGCTGCACCCGTAGCGAATCGCGTCCGGCGTCAGCCGGATGAAGTAGAACCAATCGCCGGCGATCAGCCCGATGAATAACACTGCCGCAAAGAGCCCGGCCAATATCATCGCGCGTACCTATCTCACAGCGGCCAACTCCGGATCAAGCCTGGTGTGAACAGGGCCATTTGGCAGGGGCACGAACAAATTGTTGACTCATTCAAGTGACTTGGCTAGAGTAGGCCCGTTTTTGGTTTGGGCGGGCATCTCGCACCACTTAGGTTTCCCGCCTTTATTTTCTCCACGTCGACATGGCTGTCTGCCACCCCTGCACATTCGGGGTACGCAGGTGGCTAGTCGTCTGAGGTTTGGAGGAAGCCATGGATCTGAAGAAAATTGAACGCGTTTACACATCCTACGCTGGGGTCTACGACCAGATTTTCGGAAAGGTGTTCCACGAAGGTCGGGAATCGATCATTCGCAACCTGAATGTTCAGCCAGACGAGCACATCCTCGAGGTCGGGGTGGGAACGGGGCTCGCGCTCCCGATGTACCCCCGTCATTGCCGCATCGTCGGGATTGATCTTTCGGATGGCATGTTGGCCAAAGCCAAGGAGCGGGCGGAAGCGCATAAACTCGTCCACGTTCAGCTTCACCTCATGGATGCCGGGGCCATGGAATTCGGCGATGACAGCTTCGATACAGTGGTCGCGGCCTATGTCGTGACTGCGGTACCCGACTACCGGAAGGTCGTCGACGAAATGATCCGTGTCTGCCGTCCCGGCGGTCGCATCATCATGTTGAACCATTTCAGCAACCGGAACAAGGTGATCGCGGCAGTAGAAAAGGTCCTCTCTCCCCTCACCAAACACCTGGGCTGGCGGACCGACCTGTCGCTCAATACTGTCTTAGAAGGTACGTCCCTGCAAGTTGCCCGGAAAGAGAAGGTGAACCCGCTTCGGTTCTGGGCCCTGGTGGAGTGTGTGAACGGAAAGAACCACAGTGGTCATGTGAATGGAAACGGCATCGGGCACAGAGCGGCAGGCTGCGCGAACGGCGATGGCGCGGCGAGTTATTCAACCGGGAATGGCAACGGCCGCTATTCCCCTGAACATGCGCATTAACCAGCGGATCATCTTGCTCTCATCTTCACCCTAGCTTTGCGCGGCCTTCCTGCGTAATCCAACTCTCCCATTCGCGGCCTGGGATAATCGTTGTTCCGACGAGGCAGGTGCCGACATACCGCTGCGTGACGTGGTCGGCAAGGACCTCGAGGATGCGACAGACCTGCCGATCCTGGGTACCGAGCACCCGCAGCATGAGACCGAACCCTTGTCCATCCAGCGGCCCGTAGGCCATGACATGGACCATATTCGTCCGACTGGCGGCGGCGGCATCACCAGAGGGAATCAGGTCACCCTCCCACTGAATCGCCGGATGAATGGCAATGGTCCGTTTTGCCGCCCGCCAGGAGCAGGGCATGCCGGCCTGATCCAACTCGTCCAATAGCCACTGCACCGTAGGGCCGTCGGCAGTCTGCCCCTGAAACGTCCAACGAGCCAGTTCTACAAGGGGGTGAGGTCGCACGACCGGCGAGGCCACTTCTTCGAGATGCGCCTCCTCACACACGACATACAGCTCTCCTTGCGGATCGAACCAGAACCGTAGTCGGCCCGCGCTGCATTCGGTGTGGATGATGCTCAGCGACGAGCAGTCTACCCCTTCCTGTTCGAAAACGGAGAAATCCGTCACGCCGGTCATCATCAACTTGGCCACTCGGACCGCGTCACGCACGACGTAACGAATCGTCACCGAGACCGTGGTGCCGGCCAGCACGTCCCGCCCAGATTCCTCATCAAAGAGGCGGCGCTTGGACAACTGCACGTCCGTGACATAGCCGGAGCGGAATCCACCCGTATGGGAAATCAACCAGCGGAGATCCTCTGTAGTCTTGATCTGTTGTTGCATGGAAAGATTGTAGCGCAGAGGGATCGGAACAGCCAGACTCTTTCAACGAAATGGTCCACTGAAGCTTCGGGCTACTCCACCTATTGACTCAAGAGCGCGCGAACAAAGTTCTCCGGTTGTTCCGGCGTGATGAGCCAGGGGCGTCCGTTCTTGCGCTCGATCCATACGAAGATATCGTTGCGTGAGACGTACATCTGCACAATCCCTCGTCGCTTCGTCCAGAGCCAGCCGAATCCGCCCCACAGTCCGCCGGCTCCGACCCGTAGGCCCGAGCCGATTTCTTGTCTCAGTTCTGCCCGGTCGAGAAGCCGCACACTGGAGATATCCGCGCGGGGAATTGAGCGACGCTTCATCGGCCAGATCACCTCCATCGAGCGCTCATGCACGACAAACCGGCGTGGCCGGAACCGGAGCCAGACCCAGACGTAGATGCCGACAACAAACAGGGCCGGGACCGCGAGGAAGCGTCCTCCGAACAGTGCGCCCAAGAACAGTGCAAGCGGCAAGACCAACAGCACGGTCGTGATCGCCAGAATCTGCGGAGACATCAGCGCAAGGCGAAAGCTCTTCACGATTCTGTCATCATCCATCAGGCAAACTGCGAACGGGAGAGGAGCCGGCCTGAGTGATAGCTCAGGGCCTGCTCACTCCCCAACAAGATGCCTTTCATATATCGCTAAGTCGCCTGGTAAGAAGCAACAGAAAACCACTTCGCGAATTGCGGGGAGTTCCCGCAAAGACTCACGCACCGTGGCAATCGCCACTTGGGCAGCCAGCTCGATGGGATACCCGTAGACGCCGGTGCTGATGCTTGGAAAGGCCAAGCTTGCAATGCCATTCACACCCGCGATCTCAAGCGAGCGACGATAGCAGGAGGCGAGCAAGTCCGGTTCACCGTTCTGCCCTCCGCGCCAGACCGGTCCGACCGTATGAATGATGTACCGAGCCGGGAGCCGATAGCCTTTGGTTAACTTCGCATCCCCGGTTTGGCACCCTCCGAGGAGGCGACACTCCTTCAACAATTCTGGTCCGGCCGCCCGATGGATGGCGCCGTCCACACCGCCCCCACCGAGCAGGGAGGAGTTCGCAGCGTTCACGATGGCGTCAACAGCCAGGGTGGTGATGTCGGCGCGAATGGCGCGGAGAGCTGTGGGCATGGGCGAGCGGCACGGAGAATAGGACGTGGAACCTATTAGTTGCGTCTTGCCGTTGCTTCACCTGTTATTTCTCAACGATGTCGGCTCTCGTACTTTCCACGAATGCAAGGACTTCACGTTGTTCTCGTTCGGGCACCTGAAACTTGTCGAGGGTTGCCTGCACGTGACGCAGGATGATCTCCCAATCCTTGGCAGTAATTCCCATCCCCATGTGGGACGTCGCCATATCCCGGCCCGTGTAGTACAGGGGGCCTCCGGCACTGGCAACCAGAAAATCGACGAGCAACTGTTTCTCCCGACGAATGCCATCCGCCCCCTCGGTGCGCCCAAAAGCGGCCAAGCTGGGAGTCCGACATCAGGCGGGGGAGCAGATCATCGGCAACGGCAGCAATGGCATCATACCCGCCGAGGCGGGTGTATACTGCGCGGCGCCTAGAGCGAACGGCATCGCGCCGTCGACCAGCTTCGGCACGTACGAGAAGATAACGAATCCTCTAATGAATCCGTTCCAGACCAGGATTATGATCACCAGCGTATTGGCTGCGAG
>JBQTHY010000216.1:0-2093 GCA_052389395.1 Nitrospiraceae bacterium
TCAATCCCCCACGTGGCCTTCTTGAAAGAGCTGGTTCATGATCGCATTCCTTTTCTCCGGATCGCGGTAGTACTTCAGCGCTTTGGTGTAGTTCTCCATCGCGCTCTGGCGCTTGCCGCGGACGGCGTAGATCTCCGCCAGGCCATGATAGGCACTGGCGTCTTCGGCGTTGCACTTCAGCGCGCGGCTGAAGCTTTCCTGCGCGTCCTGCAGTTGATGTTTCTTGAGCGCCATCCAGCCCAGCGCAGAATGGGCGGGCCCGAAGTCCGGATCAGCCGCCAGCGCATCGCGATACTCTTTTTGGGCCAAGTCCGGACGTCCCTTTGTTTCGTACAGCCCACCCAGCGCGAAGTGGACTCCGGCATCCTTCGGGTTCAGTTTCACTGCTGTCTCGTAGGATTGCACCGCCGGCTCCATCTTCCCTTGCTCCGCCAAGACGCAGGCGAGGTTGGCGTGGGCGACGGGATCATTTGGATTGAACTTGATGACCTCGCGGTATTCCTTGATCGCCATCTCCAGCCGGCCCTGCTCCTGATAGGCCACGCCAAGGTTGGTCCGAGCCGGCACAAAATCGGGGGCGAGCCGAACCGCCTCGCGGTACTCCTTGATCGCCAATTCGAGATGACCGGCCCGTTCATGAACCTGTGCAAGAAAGTGGTGAGGGTAGGGGGACTGGGGAAGAAGCCGCACGGCTTCTTTGTATGATGGCATGGACTGCTCTGATTGTCCCGACTGTGCCAAGAACAAGCCCATCACCAAGTGAAGGAATCCATTCTCTCGTCGTCCTTCCATGAGCGCATCCACCCATGCCTTGACTACGGCAATATCGCCTTCAGCCTCCAGGCATAATGGGTGGGTCTTCCATGCGTCGGCGAATTGACCGCGCAGCAGATAGACGATGTTCTGCGCAAAGTGCGGTCGCGGGTCTGTGGCCCCGGCGTTCGCTTGTTCCTCGATCCATGCCTCGGCTTCGGACAAGAGGGCATCCCATCCTCCCGCCACGATCGCGGCTTCGCTCTGACGTTGATGGGTGCTCATGAAGCGTGGGCCGATCCTACCGCGTCAAGGTATCCTCGACATCCGGCGAGGTGGCTTGGATCCGTTCACCGAGAAGGGGAAACCGCTTGGCGAGCTGCTCCTTCATCTGCCAGGCGACAGTTCGGTAGGACCAATGGCCTTTCACCCCCGATCGGAGCTTGCTGATGTACTCCGCTTCCGCATAATCCATCTTGAAGAGGCAGCGCACCTTGAAGCCAAATGGAATCGCGTAGAGCGATGCTTCCTGGTCCTTCAGCTTCAGCAGCTCGATGTCGTTGCGCACAGCCTCCATCGCCTGCCGGTACTCTTGGTCTAGACCGGCTTCGATGAGTGACGGCGGGACATCGTAGCCGTGCATGGTCGTGAAGTTCTGTTGCACCTGCTGGCAGCGCCGGTGGCGATGCATATCCCGCCACGCGCCGATATCCATCAGCACGTCGAAATTGAACGCGTAGCCGCTCCGAAATTCTTTGATGAGTTCATCGTAAGGACCACGCCGGCTGATTGCGACGTCGATCGTGTCCTGCTTCTGCTGGTCCGACCAGTCTTTCACGACTTCGAGGATTTTCCGGTACGGTGCATGTGTGACGCGGTAGAGCAGCGTGGTCACGACTTCGTCGAGCGGATGATGTGGCTCGACCAGGTCCACCAACTCCGCTTGCCCCCAGGTACTCGGCTGGTCAAGGCCGGTCGCGCGCAAGGCTTCCTTCGCGTGGCGGGCCAGATCGGAATACACAGACCCTTGATAGGGGCTCGGCTTCGCATGCCTGGCGAGGGTCGGCGCCAAGGGATCGGTGAGCCCCGCGGTCTGCCCGCAGAGTTCGCCCCAGAGATTCATCGGCGGCCGCTGGCAGGCCTCTTTCAAATCATCGCCGATGCCCCGCAACTCCGGCAGCTGAGAAGACAGCAAGCGCGTGATCTGCTTTTCCAACGTGCGGATGCTGACAACTTGGCCCACGTTCGTCTTCGCCGCGAGCGGGAGCAGATAGCGCGTAACATCAAAAGCGCGGGCCGAGATCGTCCGTTGATAATCGGCCGGCTTCATCCAGTCCGGT
>JBQTHY010000217.1:0-2952 GCA_052389395.1 Nitrospiraceae bacterium
ATGTAGCCTGACTCGACGGAGTCAACTCCCTTAATTTGATCGTAGACGGCCTCAAGGCACCAAAAGCAACCGCCTGCGAGGGTGGCGATTTCTCGCCCGAATTGAATCGGTCGTGATTCAGTTCCCATTGTGGCCTGTTTATCGAACCAGCTGCTGGTTTCTTCCGGCTGAAAGGCTGCGAAAGCCGTGGGTTACTCGTCTTCTTCCTCCTCGATATCCTCAATCCCCTCATAACTCATTTCCGGGAACGTAGCTGTGGCCTTTTCGCATGCGGTTTCGACCATTTCTTCGGCATCTTCCGCGGAATCGGCATTCACCAAGAACTTGACTGTGATTGCATAGCGTTGCTCCACTCGCAACTCCTTTCTCTTTCATAGCAATGAGGATTGCCGATCGCAACAGCCCTGTGTCTCCTTGTCACCTATTGTCTCCCAAGACGGTGACCGCATCCATCCAGGCCGCCAAGGGGACCCGTAATTTCTGACAGTGGCGGTCACTGTGTCAACTATGATTTATGGCATGAACGGACGGAGGGAGAACGGACCCAATACGTATACTCACGAAGGGGTTCTTAGCTGAGGGAACAGGCTCGCTGGATAGAAGAGCGAGAAGCAGGAAGGTCACTCATCATGGTCAAGATCTGCGAGTACGATATTGAGCTTGGCAAGCTCTTCGTGGCGAATGTGTGTGAATTCGATCCCGAATGTATTACCCTGGACCCATCGAACCATGGCTTCATCGATCCGCAGCGGCCAGTCTAACCCGGGAATGTGAAGCCGACATTCGAACGTGGCCCCCTGCGTCACCTTCATGTCGCTCTCGATCTTGCACCCCCTGGAAGAAACATCGAGCGTCCGGCCCTGGCCTTCCTCGTTCCGCCCCGAAAAGGTGCTACGGAATTGTGTTGTGAAACGTGGTTGAACACGCCGTTCACGCCGTTCATGCGACGGGGGCTTACTGGGAACCTGCTCCGCAGCCTCTGGTTTGAACAGGGAGGTGAATGTCTTTCCGAGCACAGAAGTCATCCGGCTCTCCAACAGCCTTGATCGCCGTTATAGAACTAGATTGGCAGACTTTCCCTGGATTTCTTCAAGGGAGAAGTCCGCCAAAAAAACGAGCAAAGAGGCATCAACACCCGGCTTCTTATTTCTTCGTACGAAGGAGCATATGTCCGCGGCGATTCTGTTGATAGCACGACTCGTCGCGATCAAAGCAGAAGGGACGCTCTTTGCCGAAAGATACAGTCGCAACCTGCTTTGAGCTTATGCCGGCTTCAACGAGATAGCTGCGGGCAGCCTTCGCCCGTTTCTCACCCAGTACCAGGTTATACTCGCTGGTGCCGCGCTCGTCACAGTGCCCTTCGATTTTTAGGACAGACCCTGGATTATCCTTGAGATATCTGGCATCTTGATTAAGTACTTCCATCCCTGCGTTCGACAGGGTCCACTGATCGTATCCGAAGAAGACGTCCTGCAGACCTGCGTCCAGCGCAGCCATTTCTTGTGCCTTTTCTTCTTTGCTGATGAACCCAGCGCGCCGACGAGCGTTCGAGTCCGAGGGGGTCCGGGAACTGGTATAACCACCCTGCGCTTGGGCAAGACGTTCTTCCGATGGGTTCTGAGAGAAGCCGCTCAACTCTCCACTTGACCCTCCGCCGGAGATCCGCGGGAATTTCGAGTTTGAGTTGGCGCTCTCGCTCGCGGCACCAGATTCACTCTCGCCACTAGACTGAAACCATTTCTTGCTACAACCTTGGCTGGCCAGAAGAACTATGCCCATTACTGCAACAACCCCAGACTTCACAACTATTCTTTTCATAACTCCTCTCCTCTGTGTGACGTGAATTACTCTTTCCTCAATTCGAGAAGCCGTCGCTGATGTGATCGGCGTAGGATGCAATCCCATCGGTGCGTTTTCTCACTCAACTCGAAACAAATATAGCACCGATGCTGAAATTGGCCTGCTTTGGCAGACTTTCTACAGTTGAAAGATATATACTCTTTTAATATCAATGACTTACAGGCATTCAAAGATGACTGCGGGGGGAGGAAGAATCCTGGTGGCGTTCTTGATTTACGCGAGGAAGACAGTTCGTTTAAGAGAAGGCTAGGGGGAGATCAACAAAGGAAGATTTTGACGATGGATGAGAAGGAACAAGAGAGCGCATTGAAGATGTAGGAGGAGAGACTTGTCGAGGCTCTTCAAGAAACTTCTAAGAGACAACAACTGGAGCGAGGCATCGCTGAGCAGAACCCTGGTGCAACTAGCGGTACGCTTTCCGATCAGACCAACGAACCGGTCGCACCACTGCTCCCAACGCAGCAATTGCGCAAATAAACGCGAGCATAGCCAGTGCAATCACCAGGAAGAACCCGGCTCGTACGTCGTGCAATACAGGGATCATGGTACATCCCTCCTCTTGATCTATTCACCCGCTCCGCCATCCACACTCACAGAGCCATAGGCTCATGGGGTCGACCTTATGAAGGGTTTTCCCACAACATGGACATTGGCGAGTCCACGCGTTACGCACCTCCCGATTAAGCCTATCAGGTTTTGATCCTCCCTGCATCCTTTGTCATCACTTTCTAGAATTAGTGTAGATTAGGGTTAACAATAGGGCTATGCAGCTTTTGGTGGGGAATCATGTCGGCAGGTCACCACTCTCCCGGTTGGAGATGCTCCGGAACCATTTGTCCTTACAATGCCTTAGTCACAGGGGAGCAAGAATGATTGTGGTGCCCGGGGGGGAAAGAGGACTTTGTCGGCAGGCGGGGGCCTGTTCGGGGACTCCCATCACAAGCCGTATTTGACATCTTTCTAATGCTCCATCAGATTCAGATTCCTGATCACCTGCTCCAACCGCTGTTGCTCAGGTTCCGTGATTCGAAAGAAGGCCAGCCCAAAGATCTGGCCACTAACCCACTGGACACTCGCCGCCTCAACCATGAG